>JBPCNM010000439.1:0-3371 GCA_051001255.1 Solirubrobacteraceae bacterium | reverse complement strand
CATCATGGCCGTCATGTCCGTGCTCGCAGTGACCCAAGCCGAGGTCTCGTTCGCCGCCGGCGAAGCGACCGGGGCGGCGAAGGTCACGGCCGTCACGCAGCTCTTGACGGCGATCGGCGTCGGCTGGGGCATCTCATGGCTCGTGTACGCGGCCGACTACTCGCGGTTCACCCGGCCTGAAGCCGCGGACCGAAAGGTCTTCTGGACGACCGGGCTGGCGATGTACGTGCCCACCGTCTGGCTCGCGGCGCTGGGCGCCGTCGTCGCCTCGGGCGGGGCGGGCAGCGACCCCTCCGATCTCGTGCTGTCGACATTCGGAGTCATGGCGCTTCCCGTCTTGGTGCTGATCCTGCACGGCCCGATCGCCACGAACATCCTGAACTTCTACTCGTGCGGGCTAGCCGCCCTGTCGTTCGGAATGAAGGTCGCTCGGTGGAGGGTCTCGCTTGCCGCCGGCGTCTTGGCGTCCGTCGTCCTGGTCGCGTTCATCGAAGCGGGCGACTTCGCCAAGAGCTTCGACGCCTGGATGGTCTCGCTCATCGTGTGGATCTCACCGTGGGCGGCGATTCTGGCGGTCGAGTTCTTCATCGTCCGTCGCGGCCGGCTCGACGTCGACGAGCTCTATCGACCGCTGACGCGCGCCCGGTACGGCGACATCAACTGGCGCGCGCTCGCTGCACTCGCCGCCGGTGTCGCGGCGGGCTGGTCGTGGCAGTTCGGCCTCGTCACCGAGTTCCAGGGGCCGCTCGCGAAGACGTTCTCGAACACCGACCTCTCGTGGGCGACCGGATCGCTCGTCGCCGGCACGCTCTACTACGTGCTCGTAGGACGCGGGGACCGCCGACGTGCGGTCGCCGCTGACCGCCCGCCGTTCGTCGCAGGCCCGCAGCTCGATCGCGTCGCTGCCGGCCCCGCCCCGGCCGAGGCGCCCGCCGAACTCGGTCGCCGCTAGGACGTCCTGCCGGCCGCAGCGACCCGCGAAGGCGAGCACCGCATGATCGACGTGCACTACCCCGAGCGCCACGCGCCGGCCCGCGGCTGGCGCGGGAACGCGGCCGCGATCGCCGCGGTCAGCTTCGACGTCGATGCCGAGACGCCCGTGCTCGCCGTCGACGAACGCTACGCGACGCACCTCTCGTCGATGTCGCACCAGGCGTACGGGCCGCGCGTCGGCATCCCGCGCATCCTCGACCTCCTGCGGCGCCTGTCGCTCCAGGCGACGTTCTTCTTCCCGGCCGCTTCCGCCGATCGCTGGCCGCAAGCCCTCGAAGCGGTCCTCGCCGGCGGTCACGAAGTCGCCTACCACTCCCACCGCCATCGCCCCCTCGTCGATCTCTCCGATGCAGAGCAGGAAGAGGACTTCCAGACGGGACTCGAGCTTCTGCGACGGATGGGCGCCCGACCACGCGGTTACCGCGCGCCGCTGTGGCAGCAGACTGCGTTCACGCTCGAGCTCGTCCGCAACGCCGGCCTGCTCTACGACTCGTCGCTGATGGACGACGACCGCCCGTACCGCGTCGGGCCGGCCGGTGAGCTGGCCGAGCTGCCAGTGCACTGGTCCCTCGACGACTGGGAGCAGTATGCCTTCCTGCCGGCGCCCGACATCGGTCAGAACATCGAGGCGCCAAGCAAGGTCCTCGAGCTCTGGACGGGGGAGCTCGAAGCGATGAGGTCGACCGGCTCGTTGTGCCTGATCTGCTGCCACCCGTTCCTGTCCGGCCGCCCTTCGCGACTGCGGACCGTCGAGCGTTTCGTCGAGTTCGCCCGCGGCTGCGGCGATGTCGAGCTGCTCACCTGCGCCCAGATAGCCGAACGCGTCCTCGCACCCGCGGACAAGTCGCGCGCCGCATCGCACCGCTCGTGTTCCCACGCACCGAAGCGGCGCTAGCGGACCCCGCGCGACACAACGCCTCGGGTGGCGCTCGAGCCTCGGCGCGCGCCGCGCGCCGATCTGGAGGATCCAGCAGCCCGACATCTGATGCGGCGCCTGATAGCATCACGCATCATGCCTCGCACAACCCTCGATCTGGACGCTTCGGTGCTGCGCGAGCTGCGCCTCCGCGGCCAAAGTGAGCGCAAGAGCATGGGAGTGGTCGCGTCGGAGCTGCTTGTCGGGGCTCTCGCCGACTCGCACCTGCCGCCTGAGCGCTCCGAGTTCCGCTGGACCGCCGCCGATCTCGGAGTTCCACTGGTCGACCTCGAAGACAAAGACGCACTGCACGACGCGCTCGACCGGTCCGCGTGAGCGCTACCGTCGACGCCAACGTGCTCGTCTACGCCTCCAACGAGGCGGACCCGGTCCATGCGGCGGCGCGCACGCTCATCGAACGGCTGGCGGCGGGGCCCGAGCTGGTCTACCTGTTCTGGCCGGCGCTGATGGGATACCTCAGAATCGTGACCCACCCGGCGATTCTCCCGCGCCCGCTTCCGCCCGCCGACGCCGTCGCCAACGTCACGGCTCTGCTGACGCGCAAGCACGTTCGCGCGCCCGGCGAGGCTGAAGGCTTCTGGGACATCGTCCGGTCCGGGCCTACCAAGCGCCTGCGCGGAAACGCCGTCCCGGACGGCCACCTCGCCGGGCTCATGCAACAGAACGGTGTGACGACCATCTACACGCGCGATCGCGACTTTCGCCGATTCGAGGGCATCCGCGTCGAGGACCCGTTCACCTGAGCGAGCGGTTCGCCAGCAAGGCGATCGGCTGGGAGCTCCGACCTCCTCGCGCGCCGAGCTCTGAGCGCGCGCGCGGCGGGGCGCACGCCGCGCGCATCCGGGCGCCTAGCATGGAGTCGATGTGGGAGGCGGTCGAGCTGCGAGAGCTCAGGGTCTTCGTCGCGCTGGCCGACGAGCTGCATTTCGGGCGCACCGCCGAGCGGCTCCACGTGTCCCAGTCACGCGTGAGCCAGTCGCTGCGCAAGCTGGAGCGCCAGCTGGGCGCCCTGCTCGTCGAGCGCACCAGTCGCCGGGTGGCCTTGACCGAGGACGGCCGTGCGCTGCTGGAGGAGCTGCGCCCCTGCCTGGATCGACTCGACGGCGTGCTGTCGGGCGTTCAACGGCGGCGGCAGGGCGTGTCGGGAACGCTGAACGTCGGCGTGGTGTCCCCGCCGACGGGCGGATCGCACTTCTCGGAGATCGTGAAGGTCTTCCAGGACCGCCACCCGGGTTGTCGAGTCGTGGTGCACGACGTGGCGATGACCAGCGCTCTCGCGCCTCTCCGCGCCGGCGAGATCGACGTGGTCGCGCTCCGCCTCCCCGTCGATCAGGACGACCTCGTCATCGGCCCGATCCTCTCCGACGAGCGGCGCGCCCTGGCCGTCGCTCGCGGCCACCGGCTCGCGGACCGAACGGTGGTCGAGCTCGAGGATCTGGCC
>JBPCNM010000438.1:0-4907 GCA_051001255.1 Solirubrobacteraceae bacterium | reverse complement strand
CTCTCTTCACCCCCCTCTCCCGCCCCACCCGCGACCGCCCGCAGCCCGGCGCCCAGGCGGTCGGCCGCCTGGTGGGGGAAGGAGTTGACCGCCAGCGCCCCGGCGCCGGTCAGCGTCGCGAGGCGCGAGCCGGCCGCGAGGTGCACGTCGTGCGCGGCCGTCGGCGCCGCCGTGGCCTGCCGGTGGCCGTCGAGGTGCTGGTGCAGCGTGCCGCCGCGCAGGACGTTGAGCGCCTGGGCGCCGCGGCAGATGCCGAGCACCGGCAGGCCGAGCCGGTCGGCCGCGCGGGCGAGCGCCAGCTCGGCGGCGTCGACGGCGGCGTCGGTCTCGCCCAGCCGCGGGTGGCGCCCGACTGCGCCGTACGCGACGGGGTCGAGGTCCGGCCCGCCGGCGAGGCAGAGCCCGTCGAGCCGCGCGACCAGCGCCTCGGCCACCTCGAGGTCGTCCGGCGCGAGCACGACCGGCAGCCCGCCGCCGGCCTCCACCGCGCGCAGGTACGTCGTCCCGAGCCGCAGATGGGCCGCCGGCGCGCCCTCGTCGCAGTGCCGCAGCGTCGCGAGCTCTCCCGTATGACGCTCGGCGGTGAAGACGCCGATCAGGGGCCGCATGACCAGATAGTCGGCAGCCGCGGCAGAACTTCTATCCTCCCGCTCCGCATGTCGAGCCAATACATCTATTCGATGTACAGGTTGAGCCGGACGCACCCGCCCGACAAGCAGGTGCTGAAGGACATCTCGCTGTCGTTCTTCCCCGGCGCGAAGATCGGCGTCCTGGGCCTCAACGGCTCCGGCAAGTCGACGCTGCTGCGGATCATGGCCGGCCAGGACCAGGAGTACCGCGGCGAGGCGCAGCTCGCGCCTGGCGCGACCGTCGGGATGCTCGAGCAGGAGCCTCAGCTCGACGAGTCCAAGGACGTGCGCGGCAACGTCGAGGATGGCGTCGCCGAGACGCGCGCGCTGCTGGACCGCTTCAACGAGCTGGCGTCCAACTACTCCGACGAGACGGCCGACGAGTTCGCGCGCCTGCAGGACAAGATCGACGCCGCCGACGCGTGGAACCTCGACACCCAGCTCGACCAGGCGATGGACGCGCTCCGCCTCCCGCCCCCGGACGCCGGCGTCACCAATCTCTCCGGCGGCGAGCGCCGCCGCGTCGCCTTGTGCCGGCTGCTGCTCTCCGCGCCCGATCTGCTGCTGCTCGACGAGCCGACCAACCACCTCGACGCCGAGTCGGTGGCCTGGCTGGAGCAGCACCTCGAGGACTACAAGGGCACGATCGTCGCCGTCACCCACGATCGCTACTTCCTCGACAACGTCGCCGGCTGGATCCTCGAGCTCGACCGCGGCAGCGGGCTGCCGTTCAAGGGCAACTACTCGAGCTGGCTGGAGCAGAAGCAGCAGCGCCTCGCCCAGGAGGAGCGCCAGGAGTCCGCGCGCCAGCGGACGATCGCGCAGGAGCTCGAGTGGGTGCGCGAGAACCCCAAGGGCCGGCGCAAGAAGGCCAAGGCGCGCCTGAACAACTACGAGCGCCTGCTGGCGGAGGAGCGCAACGTCAAGCTCGACTCCGTCCAGATCCACATCCCCGCGGGGCCCCGCCTCGGCGACAAGGTGATCGAGGCCGAGGGGCTCCGCAAGGGCTTCGGCGACCGGCTGCTGATCGAGGACCTCTCGTTCTCGCTCCCGCCCGCCGGGATCGTCGGCGTGATCGGCGCCAACGGCGCCGGCAAGACGACGCTGTTCCGGATGATCGTCGGCGACGAGACGGCCGACGCAGGCGCGCTGAAGGTGGGCGAGACCGTCGACCTCGCCTACGTCGACCAGTCGCGCGACGCGCTGGACCCGGAGAAGACCGTCTGGGAGGAAGTCTCCGACGGCTACGACAACATCAAGGTCGGAGAGCGCGAGATCGCTTCCCGCGCCTACGTCGCCGGCTTCAACTTCAGGGGCTCCGACCAGCAGCGCAAGGTCGGCGTGCTGTCGGGCGGTGAGCGCAACCGCGTGCACCTGGCCAAGCTGCTGCGCCGGGGCGGGAACACGCTGCTGCTCGACGAGCCGACCAACGACCTCGACGTCGACACGCTGCGCGCACTCGAGGAGGCGCTGCTCGCGTTCCCCGGCTGCGCCGTGGTCATCTCCCACGATCGCTGGTTCCTGGACCGCGTGGCGACGCATGTCCTCGCGTTCGAGGGCGACTCGCAGGTCGTGTGGTTCGAGGGCAACTTCGAGGCCTACGAGGAGCACCGGCACGAGCGGCTGGGCGCCGAGGCCGACCGGCCGCACCGGATCACGTACAAGAAGCTCGTGCGGGCGTAGGGCCCGAGCCTCACGTGGGAATGGCGGTCCTGCTCAGCAGTCGCGGGCCTTGGCGCGCGGCCGGCGGCAGAGGAAGTCGACGTCCGGGAGTGCTCCCCCCGACCGCATCCGGTACCGCAGCACGCGGCCCACGTGCCCGCGGAGCGTAAAGCTGAGCTGCACGCGAGCCCCCGAGCGAAGTCTGCGATCGCCGAGGAAGCGGTGCAGTCTGACCGCCTGTCCGCGGGACGTCACCCGCCTGCGAACGTCCCCGATCGAGCAACCGGGGCCCGAGCACCGCATCCTGATCCTCGTGCCCCGGGGGAAGTCCTTGGCTGTGAGCGTGACGTTCCGGGTGCCCGCGCCGCCGACCTGCCACGCGTTGGCGAGCGAGCCGGCGAGCGGCGGGAACGGGATGATCACTCCGTCGCAGTTCTCGTCGACGCCGTTCCCGGCCACCTCGCGTGCGCCCGGCCGGATCGCGCCGTTCGCGTCGTCACAGTCCTGCGGCCGGGAGAAGCCGTCTCCGTCGCGGTCGAGATTGGTCGCGTCGGCGCCCGAGCAGTCCTGATCGACGCCGTCGTCCGGGGCGTCCGGCACGCCCGGGCGGATCTGCGGCTTCGTGTCGTCGCAGTCGGCCGGACGGCGCACGCCGTCGCCGTCGGCATCGCCCTCGACCTGCTCGCAGGAGACCCGATTGTCCGCGTCGTCGGTGATCGCGGTGTCGTTGCCAGACGCGCATTCGACCGGTTCGGCGCGGCCGTCCCGCGCGACCACGTTGTCGTTGCCCGGTCCGCCGTCGAAGCTGTCGATGCCGCCGCCGCCGAAGAGGCCGTCGTTGCCGTCGCCGCCGTTGAAGAAGACGGGGAACGTGACGGCGGCACTGACCGACGCGACGTCGTCGCCGCCGCCGAGATTGAGGAGCACGGCGCGGACACCCGTCTTCGGGCAGTCGACGGTCTGGCCGTCCGCGCTCACGATGCAGGGCAGGCCGCCGCCGAGTTGAGCGCCGCCGAACCGGGTGAACCGGATCGTCGTGCCCGTGTCGAAGCCTGAGATCTTGTCCTCGCCCGGATCGCCGGTGAACACGACGAGGTCGCCGTCGATCGTGAACGTCCCGTCGGCCGTCGCGATGGAGGGCGCGACCAGGGTCGCGATGGCCGCCGCCAGCAGCGCTCGCCTCAGCACGCGCGTCCCCGCTTCCCGCCGGGCGCGCGGCAGCGGATCCGACTCTCGGGCAGCTCAGCGCGCCCGACGGTGTAGGTGTAGGTCCGCCCGATCGTCTCCGGCGCCTTGATGCTGAGCCGCAGCCGGGCACCAGCACGCAACCGCGCGCGCCGGAAGCCGCGATGGAGCACGATCTTCACCAGGTCGCGGCGCACCGTCCGGCGCCGCGGGCGGTCGATGGGGCAGCCCTGGCCCTCGCAGCGCAGCACGATCCGCGCGCCTGCGGGCGCGTTGCGCACCACCAGCGTGCGCAGCAAGGTGAAGCTGCGCGCCACCGCCCACCGGTTCGACACGACCGTGGCGAGTTGGGCGAACGGTGCCGCGCGCCGGTCGCAGTTCTCGTCCACCGCGTTGCCGCGGATCTCCGGCGCGTTGGGACGGACCGCGCCACTGCCGTCGTCGCAGTCGACCGGACGCGGGAAGCCGTCGCCGTCCCGATCGAGATTCAAGTTGTCGCGGCCGTCGCAGTCCTCGTCGACGCCGTTCTCGAACGCCTCGATCGCGCCGGGGAAGATCCGCGCGGCACCGTCGTTGCAGTCCGCGGCCGAGCTGAAGCCGTCGCCGTCGCCGTCGATGCCGCGCTCGCACTCCGCGATGATGTCGACGAAGTCGTTGCGCGCCTCGTCGTTGCCGGCGCCGCACGAGATCCGCTCGGCGGCGCCGTCGCGCGCCTCGATCGTGTCGTCGCCGCCCTCGCCGAAGTAGTCGTCGACGCCGGCGCCCCCGTTGAGGTTGTCGTTCCCGTCGCCACCCGCGAGGACGTCCCCGCCGGAGCCGCCGGTCACGGTGTCGTTCCCCAGCCCGCCCGCGACGCTGACGGGCACCGGGACACCGGTGGCCGTGAACGAGTCAGTCCCGTCGCCGAGGTCGACGGCGAGCGGCACCGCGACGGCGGAGTCGGTGAACGTGTCGTTGCCGCCCGCGAGCCTGACGGAGATGCTCGTCCCCACGGTGCACCTGATCACGGCGACGTTCACGTCGGCGCCGTCGCAGTTCCCGGCGCTCGCGGTGACCCCGTTTCCCGGGCTCCTGATGACGTGCTGGTTGCCCTCCGTCGACACGGTGAGGTTGTCGGCCGCGTCGTCGTTGTCGAAGACCGAGATGATTCCCGTGGCGTCGTCGCGCTCGACCTGCGCGACGCCCAGCGCCGTGCCGGGCATCAAGCCCAACGCGAACACGGTGGCGGCGATACAGCGGAGCAGGGCCATCAGTGCCGATCCTCTTCGATTCGCCGAGCCACTGCAACCCGATCATTTCCCGGGGGTCGATCGCCGGCCGGTTGCCGACCTGGTCCCCTTGCCCTCACGCGCGGCGTGGGTGCCCCGTCGTCGCGCGCTCGATGGTCTCGTGCAGGCAGATGCCGCGCTCCGGCTCGAGCTGGCCGCGGCG
>JBPCNM010000437.1:0-2682 GCA_051001255.1 Solirubrobacteraceae bacterium | reverse complement strand
GCCGCATCCTCGCCCGCGGCGTCCGGCACGCCAGGGCCGCGGGCACGACGCGCATCCGCCTGCGCGCGCGCCGCGCGCTCCGCCCCGGGCGGATGCTGCTCCGGCTGCGCGTCGGCGAGGCGCTCGTCCGCCTCGTCGTTCACTTGCGCTGATCGCGCGAGCGCGGTCACGCGGCGCCGGGCCACAGGAGCGACACCTCGGCGCGGCCGGTCAGGGGGCGATCCGCTGGCCGGGCCGGCGCAGCCGGAACCAGCGGTGGTCATAGGGCTCGAGCGCGAGCGTGCGCTCGCCGTCGAGCGCCAGCTCGGCCGGGCCGAACAGGTCGACCAGCACGCCGTCGGCGTCCAGCGCCAGCCGCGCCTCGGTGGCGCGGCCCGCGAGGTTGTGCACGGCGACGATCGTCGAGTCCTCCCAGTCGGCGCGATGGACGAACAACGCCGGATCGTCCTGTGCCAGCAGCGTCCACTCGCCCCAGCCCAGCTCCGGGCACTCGCGGCGGCGGCGGATGAGCCGCTCCATCCAGTTGAGCAGCGAGCCCGGCTCCCGCCGCTGGTCCGCCACGTTGACCTCGGGGAAGCCGAACGGGCCGTCGGCGAGCACCGGGCGTTCCGTCGCACCGGCCGTCGTGAACCCGGCCTGCGGCTCGGAGGACCACTGCATCGGCGCGCGCACCGCGTAGCGCCCCTCGATCGCCGGGTTCTCGGCCATGCCGATCTCCTCGCCGTAGAACAGCACCGGCGTGCCGGGCAGCGAGAACATCAGCGAGTAGACGAGCCGGATGCGGCGCGGGTCGCCGCCGAGCATCGCCGGCAGCCGCCGGCGCAGGCCGCGGCCGTACATCTGGAGGTCCTCCTCAGGGCCAAAGGCGGCGAACACCTCCGCGCGCTGCTCCGGCGTGAGCTTGTCGAGCGTCAGCTCGTCGTGGTTGCGGACGAAGTTCGCCCACTGGCAGTCGCCAGGGATCGGCGGCAGCGCCGCCAGCGCGGCCGCGAGCGGTTCCGCCTCCTCGCGCGCCAGCGCGAGGTACATCGCCTGGTTGACCGTGAACGAGAACAGCATGTCGAGCTCGTCGCCCCCGCGTGCCCCGAAGAACGCAGCCGCCTGCTCGGGCGCGAGGTTGACCTCGCCGAGCAGGATCGACTCGCCGTTGCGGCGGCCCATGAAGCGGCGAACGTCGCGCAGCAGCTCATGCGGGTCCTGGACGGCGCCCTCGGGCATGCCGGTCGGCTCGATCAGGAACGGCACCGCGTCGAGCCGGAACCCGCTCAGGCCCTGCTCCAGCCAGAAGCCCGCGACCTGCGCGATCTCGTCGCGCACGGCGGGGTTGGCGACGTTGAGATCGGGCTGGTGGGAGTAGAAGCGGTGCAGGTACCAGCGCCGCGCCTTGCGGTCATAGGCCCAGTTGGAACTCTCGCGATCGGGGAACACGACGTCGCCGGGCTTCTCCTCGGGCTTCTCGTCCGCCCACACGTAGAACTCGTGGAACGGGTTGCCGGGCCCTTCGCGCGCGGCCTGGAACCACGGGTGCCGATCGGAGGTGTGGTTCGGGACGAGGTCGGCGATCACGCGGATGCCGCGGTCGCGCGCGGTGCGGATCGTCTCGACCAGGTCCCCATGCGTGCCGAGCCGCTGGTCGACGCCGTAGAAGTCGGTGATGTCGTAGCCGTCGTCGCGCTGGCGGGACGGGTAGAACGGCATCAGCCACAGGCAGCTGACGCCCATGCCGGCGAGGTAGTCGACGCGCTCGCACAGGCCGGCGAGGTCGCCGGTGCCGTCGCCGTCGCCGTCGAGGAACGTCTCCACGTCCAGGCAGTAGACCACCGCGCTCTTCCACCACACATCGCCGGTGGCCTTGCGACTGGGAGGCACGCTGGGCTCGTACCCGCTGGCCGCGTTCGCACTCCGAGTGAACGGAAGCGGCGCACGCTGCGAACACGGCAGTGTGCACGTAGCCGTCGCGCCGGGCGTCGACCTCCACGAAGTCGAGCTGATGCGCCTCATCGCCGAGGGGGACCACGGCGAGCCGGTGGCCGCGCTCTACGACGCCTATGCCGGCGGGCTCCTGCGATTCGGTCAGCGGCTGCTGGGGGACGCCGGCCGAGCCGAGGAGCTCGTCCAGGAGACGTTCGTCCGGCTCTGGCGCGGCGCGGCCTCCTACGACCCGGCCAAGGCGTCCGTGCGGGGTTTCGCGTTCATGCTCGCGCGCCGGGTGGCGATCGACATGATCCGGCGCGACGCGGCCCGTCCGCGCTCGACGGGGGATGCGCTGCCCGAGGTCGCCGATCCGGCGGAGGAGCTGGCCGAGCGGGTCGCGCGCGACTTCGCGGTGCGCGATGCGGTGGCCGCGCTCGCGCCCAAGCATCGCGAGGTGATCGAGTTGGCGTTCGACCACGACCTGCCAGCGCGCCGCGTCGCGGATCAGCTCGGCGTGCCGGTCGGCACGGTTCGCAGCCGGGTCCACTTCGCGCTGCGCGCGTTGCGCGGCAACCTCGAGGAGCGTGGGATCGATGGCTGACCCGATGACCGAACTGGGCGGCCTGCTGCTGGGCGACCTGACGGCGGAGGAGGCGGCCAGGCTGGACGCGGCGCGCGCCGGCGATCCGGCGCTGCGCGCCGAGGCCGGCTCGCTGACGGCGCTGGCCGGCGCGCTCCGCGCCACTGCGCCGGCACCCGTCCCGGAGC
>JBPCNM010000436.1:0-7045 GCA_051001255.1 Solirubrobacteraceae bacterium | reverse complement strand
TTCGCGACGTCGTCGAGGCTGTCGGAGCCGATCGCCTCGGCGATCTGGCCCAGCAGCCCGGCGGTCAGGCCGGCGCCGAACAGCATGAACACGGCGATCCCGTTCGCGGTCGACGCGAGCACGATCGAGCCGGCCAGCGAGAGCGCGGCGATGATCGCCACTCCGAGCGCGAGCGTCACGAGCGGGGTCAGCGTGCGGTCGGGCCACCAGCCGCCCAGCGCGTCGGTCAAGACGAACGCGGCGAGCGCGACCGCCATCACGTAGGGCGCGCAGACCGCGGTGGCACCCATCCAGCGCCCGAGCAGCAGCGTGCGGCGCGGCAGCGGGCGCACCAGCAGGGGCTGCAGCAGCCCCCGCTCGGCGTCGCCCCGCACCGCCCCGAGCGTGAGGAAGACGGCCAGGATCGTGCCCAGGAACAGGATCGCGAACATCGCCAGGCCGGCGAGCGTCGCACCGACCACGGCTTCGGCCTCCACCCCGGCCTGCGTGGCGCCGGTGAAGTCGTCGGCCGCCTCGAACGCCTGCCAGGTGGCGAGGCCGTAGAGGACGAGGAAGAGCAGCGTGAGCACGCCGACGACGACGAACACGCGCCGGCGCAGCGACTCGCGCAGCGACAAGCGCGCGACGATCAGCGCGGCGCGCAGCTCGCCGGGCGGGCCGACCGCGGGGGCGACGGTCGCGCTCATGCCGAGGTCTCCGCCGCGTGGCGGCCACGGGCGACGGTCATGCCGAGCTCTCCGCCGCGTTGCGCCTCCGCATGAGGCT
The DNA here is from genome assembly GCA_051001255.1 of Solirubrobacteraceae bacterium. GTDB lineage: Bacteria > Actinomycetota > Thermoleophilia > Solirubrobacterales > Solirubrobacteraceae > DASQMT01. The sequence goes on along the minus strand of JBPCNM010000436.1, from coordinate 6,280 downwards.
CATGCCGCGGCCTCCGCATCGGGAACCGCCTGCGGCGGCGCGGGTGCGCGGCCGACGGCCTCGAGGTAGGCGTCCTCCAGCGTCGAGGTGAGGACGCGGACGGTGTAGACCTCCTCGCCGGCGGCCACCAGCTCGCGGACGATGCGGGGCGCGTCGTCGCGGGTCGCCTGCGCGAACGTGCGCCACCCGGTGGCGGTCTCCACCTCCACGCCGCCCGCGCGGCTGAGCTGCGCGGGCGTCCCCGCCGCGACGACCTCGCCGCCGTCGATGATCGCGACGCGGTCGCACACCAGCTCGACCTCGGACAGCAGGTGCGAGTTGAGCAGCACGCTGACGCCGCGCTCGCGCAGCCGCTCCAGCAGCGCGCGCACGGTGTGGCGGCCGGCGGGATCGAGCGCGCTCGTCGGCTCGTCGAGCAGCAGCAGGCGCGGCGTGCCGACCAGCGCCTGGGCAAGGCCGAGCCGCTGCTGCATCCCCTTCGACATCGCGCCGACGGGGCGGTCGGGGACGTGGCCGAGCTCGACCAGCTCCAGCAGCTCGCGCCGCTCCGCGCTTCCGCGCGGCGAGCCGGTCAGCTCCTGGTGCAGCCCGAGCAGCTCGTCCGCCGTGCACCAGTCCGGGAAGCGGAACAGCTCGGCGAGGTAGCCGAGCGCCGCCTGCGCCCCGGCCGAGCCCGCCGGGCTCCCGCAGACCTGGACCGTTCCCGAGGAGGCCCGCACGAGCCCGCACGCGATCTTGACGAGCGTCGACTTGCCGGCGCCGTTGGGCCCGAGCAGACCGAACAGCTCGCCGGTCCCGATCTCGAGATCGACGCCGCGGAGCGCATGGACGGAGCCGTAGGCCTTGCGCAGGCCGGTGACCGAGAGGGCGGGGGTCATCCATGCGTAGGATCGCAGGGCATGGCATCCACCCTCGCCCAGCCGCCCCTGCGCTGGGACGGCGAAACTCCTCCAGTGCTCGACCAGACGCGCCTGCCCGCGCACGAGGCGGTGCTCGTGCTCGAGGGCGCCGAGGACACCGCGCACGCGATCGAGCGGCTGGCCACCTGCCCGGCGCGCAAGTGGGTGGTCACGCCGCGCCGAACCTGAAGAGGGCCTGGCACTCTTTGGCTTGCGTCACCGCGCGTCTTGCTCAGCGCGCCGATCCGCTCACTCGTTCGAAGCCGATCGGGGCTAGGGTGTCGCGCCATGTCCCGGGTCGCCGTCGTCACCGATTCGACGCACTACATGCCGCGTGACGTCGTCGAGCGCCACGGCATCCACACCGTCTCGCTCTACGTGCGCTGGGGCGACCCGCCGGCCGACGACCGCGAGGCCGACCTCCCGGACTTCGACGCCTTCTACGACCACCTGCGCAGCGCGCGCGAGCTGCCGACCACCTCGCAGCCGTCGGTCGGCGACTTCCTCGCCGTCTGGGAGCCGCTGCTCGAACAGGGCTCCGACATCGTCTCGATCCATCTCTCGGGCGGCATCTCGGGCACCGTCCGCTCCGCCGAGCAGGCGCGCGGCCAGCTGGTCGAAGGCGGGCTCGCCGTCGAGCGCATCGAGGTGATCGACTCCGGCAGCGTGTGCGCCGGGCTGGGCCTGATGGCGATCGCGGCCGCGAACGCCGGCGAGGCGGGAGCCGACGCCGCCGGGGTCGCCGGTCGAGCGCGCGAGGTCCGCGCGGAGCTCAAGATCCTGTTCGCCGTCGAGACGCTCGAGTTCCTGCGCCGCGGCGGCCGGATCGGCGGAGCGCAGGCCTGGATCGGCTCGACGCTGCGGATCAAGCCGATCCTCGCGATCGAGAACGAGGTGGTCCCGGTGGAGCGCGTACGCACCTGGGGCCGCGCGTTCGAGCGCATGGTCGACCATCTCGGCACGCTGCGCGAGGACGGCAACGACCGCTTCTTCGTCCAGCACATCCAGGCGCCCGACCAGGCCGAGAAGCTCGCCCGGCGCGGCGAGGCGATCTACGGTCGGCCGCCCGAGTTCGTGTCGGAGATGGGCCCCGTGATCGGCGCCCACGCAGGGCCCGGGCTGATCGGCGTGACCGCGCTGCGCCACGCGGCCCTCGGGCCCGTGTAGTGCCTGGAAGGGTCGTGATCCCGCCGATCCCCACGAGGTCCGCCGATCCCGCCCCGCTAGGCGCCCACGATGACCTTCGGGTCGCCCGTGAACCAGACGTTGTCGATGCGTACGCGGAGCATCACCCAACGCTCGCCGTCGCGGATGAGGTCCGCCGCGTAGAGGTTCTTCAGCATCGCATGCCGGCTGTGGTCTTCCTTGGGGAGGTGCTGGGCCTCGACGATCGCGGTGAGCTTCGCCGCGTCGCCCGTGACCCGCACACGGCAGTTCGTGACGACGTGGGTCGTGTCCAGGGCCACGGCGGGGTTCAGGATCGTGTCTACGATCGTGTCCCGGCCGGTCATCAGCGGGATGGGCAGGCCGCACCTCTCCGCCGCGGGGCGAAAGTCCAGCTGCGCGTCAACCGCGAACGCCGAGGCGAACAGTCCCCGCTCGCGGAGATCCTGCCCAAGCCCGAACCGGTAGAGGGCGTCGATCACCTCGCAGCGATCCTTGAGTTCGCGGACGATGGCGTCGACATCGCGGGCGTGGGTGGCCTGGTGCTCGGTGAGGTACACGGCGTCTGCCTCCTGTCAGGGCTCCTCGGAGCGGAGCCGGCGGCGAGCATGGTCGGGCCCGTGGGCACCGCCCAGGGACGGCGGAAGGGGTGATCCGGGCGGTCGCGGGGGTGATTCAGGCCGGCGAGCGGGCCTCGGCCGAGGCTTCGCCCTTCGGTGGGAGAGCTCGTGCCGGCCGCTGACGCCGAGCTTGCGGTAGACGTGCCGGGCGTGCGTCTTGATCGTGTTGACCGACACGTACAGGTGCGCGGCGATCTCCTGGAAGCTCAGGTCACTACGCACGTAGTGGAGCACCGTGAGCTCACGCTCGCTCAAGAGCTCCAAGGTGTGTAGCGGCGGCGGGCCGACACCGGCTAGGGCGGCCACCTCGTCGCGCAGGTCCGTCAGTCCCAGCGGGCTGGGGAATGAAGCAAGGTCGGCGTCGGCTGCGGCCACGCGGACGGCTGCTGCGCGCCTGTCGCCTTGCGAGAGCAGGGAGCGCGCGAGCACGAGCTGCGCGAGCACGGTCATGCTGCGATCGGGGCCGAGGCCGGGCGATCCGTCGACGAGCGCGGCCAGCCGTGCCAGCGGCGCGGGATCGTCGTCGGCGCCGGCCAGTGCGGCCGCGAGGATCGCGGCCTCCGGCATCGCCCTCGGAGACGGTGGCGATTGGCACGCGGCGAACGCCCGCGCAGCGTCCGCGGCCTGCCGGCGCGCGCCCTCGAGATCACCTTCGCGGTGCCGGGCCAAGCCCGCCAGGGCACGGCTCACCACCAGCAGCGGCGCCGGCGGCTCTGCACCGTCCCAGAAGCTCGGGATCTCCGCGAGGACGCGCCGGCTCTCCACCGGGCGGCCGGCGAGCAGCAGGCTGCGCGCCACGCTGATCCTCGCTTGCGTCGCTGTCACGGGGGACGTCCAGGCCCCGGTATTCGACTGCACGACCGCGGCGCCCTGCCGCAGGGCCTCGGCGAGGTCGCCGCGTTCGCGCGGGAGGCAGAGCTGCCACACGTCGGCCGCTCGGGCGGGACGCTCGTCCAGCCGCGCCCGCCCGGCGGCGGCGCGCCAGCGATCCCGCTCGCCCTGGCGGCCGAGGCTGCACCACAGGTCCAGCGCCCGGTCGGTGAGCCGAGTGGTGGCGGTCGCGATCGCCGCATCCGGGAAGACCTCGAGCCATCGTGCCAGCATGAGCAGCCGGCCGTCTGCGGCGTAGGCGTCGAAGCGCTGCTCGATGAGCCGACCGGCGTGCCGGTGCTCGCCCGCTTCAAGCGCGTGTCGATGGCGTCCTCGAGGCTGCCCTCGACGGCGTGCCATCGCGCCGCCGCCGCGTGCGCCTGCCGCGCCCGGCGTGGGTCCAGGACCGGGAGGTGGCGGGCCAGCGCCCAGCGGAACAGCCGCTGATAGCGAAACCAGGCGGGGTCATCCTCGCGCAGCATGAACACGCCGTGCTTCCGCAGGCGTTCGATGAGCGCGGCCGCATCGCCCCCAGGGTGCACGGCCTGGGCGAGCGGAACCGAGAAATGCTCCAGAACGGAGGTGTCGAGGACGAACTCGCGCAGCTCGGCCGGCAGCACGCCCCATACCTGCTCGACGAGGTGGTCGGCGAGGAACCGGCGGTTGACGGGGAGGTCGTCGTCGACGGTTGCACCGGTGACTCGGAGGCGAGCTCCGACCAGCGCTAGGCCGCCGGCCCAGCCGTCCGTGGCCCGCAGGAGCGCATCGATGCGCTCGGGGGGCGGGTGGAGGTCGAAGACCTCGGCGAACAGGCGTTCGGCCTCGTCGGTGTCCATCCGGAGATCGGACCAGGACAGCACGACGAGCCGGCCGGAGAGAGCGACCTGGTCGAGCCGAAGCGGCACGCGAGACCGGCTGGCGATGACCGTCGTCAGCCGATCCCCACACCCGCGGACGAGCAGGTCGACCTGTTCGTGGACGCGGTCGTTGGTGATCTGCTCATACTCGTCGAGCACGAGGACCGGCTGGTCGTCCAGCTGCTCGAGCCGCTCGACGAGCTCGCCGACGAAGAGCTCGCTGCCGGCGGGCGCGTCGTCGGTTCCCGCCGCGAGCGCCGGATCGCCGAGCACCCTGGCCAGAGTGCCGGCGACGTGAGACCAGAAGCGGCCCGGATCGTTGTCGCGCGTGTCGACGTTCAGCCACGCGACCGTTCGAGCTTCGGCCCAGCGAGTGAGCAGCGCGGTCTTGCCCGTACCCGCCGGCGCCTGGAGCAGCACGAGCGTCGCGCGCGTCACGGCGTCGTCGAGCCGTCGCTCGAGGCCGAACCGGCGAACGAGCGGGCGCAACGGACGGGCTGGCCGGAGCTTGGCCTGCAGTAGCCGGGGTGCGGGGGCGTGCCCGTCTGCGACCGCGGATCTGCGCGGAGCGCCCACGCGGATCAGGGTACAGCGGCCGGCGGCTGACGATCGTCCGAAGGGCTGCCCGTCCGGACATTGCCTGCGGGGCACGGCGCGGGTAGCGTCGGCTGAACCCCCGCGTAGAAAGGACGGCCGGCATGCCGGATCCGGGCAACCTGTACATCCGGTGGAGCGAGACGGGCAGCGACGACAACCGGACCGATCCGGGCGGCGCGGTCGCATACAAGAGCAAGTCGCTCCAGATCATCAACCCGAACGACCCGAACCAGGACGACGGGCGCGCGCTCACGGGCGTCGATCAGCAGATCCGCGTCAAGATCGACTCGCTGCAAGTGGCGACGCCGAACGTCGTCGTCCAGGTGTGGGCCTGCGCGTGGGGCACCGCGGGGCAGCCGTACCTGCCGTCCGCGAACGGCGCCCAGGGCCTGTCGCGCGACCTCGACGATCAGCTGAACCCGTTCACGGCGAACCCGGCGCCACCGGCCCAGCAACTCACCGTCGACTTCGACTGGCGCCCGCGCAACAGCGATCTCACCTCGATCGGCGAGCCGCTGACGGCTCCCCTTCATGTCTGCCTGTACGCGAACTGCTATTCGACCGCGGGCCAAGGGGACGGGGCCCAGGTGCCACCGCCCGGCCCCCCCGTCATCAACGTGGCGTCGAACCGCCATCACGGGCAGCGCAACATCCGTGTCTTCCCGGTCGTCAACGCGATGGACAGGGCGAGGATCAGGATGTTCTCCGGCAACCCGTTCGCCGAGGGCGAGGCCGTCTTCGTGCTCCAGGCGGCGGAGCTCGAGCGCCCCAGGCTCGACAAGGACGCCCTCAAGCGCCTCCAGCTGGGACGCTGGCTGCGTGACGACGAGAAGCTGCCCGGGCACGGTGCGAAGCTGCAGCTCGCGCAGGAGACGGTTCCGGAGCTCGGGCTGGCGATCGGCGGCGAGAAGAGCCGCAAGGGCCCGGTCGAGGTCTCCCTGACCGCCGGAGAGCCACAGCCGGTCGAGCTCGACGTCGCCGTGCCCGAGGCCAAGCCGGGGACGCTCCACGTCCTCGACGTCGTCCATCGGCACGAGAAGGGTGTGGTCGGCGGCGCAAGCGTCCTGCTGCTCACCGGGGACGAGGAGCGCTACGCGGCGTTCCAGCCCGAGCCCGCCGCCGCCGTCTGAGCCGCCGATGTCGCCCCTCCGCCTCCCCGTGCTCCTGCTCGGCCTGCTGCTCGGTGCTCCGGCCGCGGCCGCGGCCGCACCGATCGACGACTTCACCAACCCCGGCGTCGTTCCGGGGAGCGGCGAGCGGGTGCAGGGAAACA
>JBPCNM010000435.1:0-2561 GCA_051001255.1 Solirubrobacteraceae bacterium | reverse complement strand
GTCCACGGCGGACCGGCCGGGCGGCTCGGGTTGCCTGGGGCACGGCGCGGCCGGGTACGTACGGCGGATGGGACGCAGCAACACTCCGTAGGAGCAGGTCGCCATGCTCGCAGGCGTCGCCGCGCTCGCCGGCGCGGGCGTCGGCGCAGCCAGCGCGCTGGTGTTCGCCGAGCGCAGGGCCGGTGCGCAAGACCGCGAGCTCGAGTCGCTCGAGCGCCGCGTCACGACGTCGGAACGCTTGAGCGAGCGGGTGACGCGACTAGAGACCGGGTCGAGCAGCCCGGCGCCGCGCCGCGAGGCTGGCTGACCGGCAGCCGGCGCGACGCTGCCGGCTCGCGGGGTCGCCGCGAACCATTCAGCCGAGGCGTTCCGGCGCCTCGCCGCGACGGGTCAAGGTGCGACCGCGCGAGATTACTATGTGGCGAATGCTACAAGCGATGGTTCCCGGCTCACAGTGCGGCTATCACTTGTTCACCGCCATGTCGACGCCGCTTGCCGCCATCCCCAGCACCATCGATCGCACGATCCTCGTCGCGGGCGCCCAGACCGTCCTCGACGCACGGCTGTGGTGCGCGGTCGAGGTCTGCCTCGACGTGCCCGCCCCGGTCTGTCACGTCGGCGGGTCTGGGCGGCACGACTCCGCTCGGCGGAGGAAGCTGACGATGTACGTTCGCGAACGGGATGAACGAGATCGTGGTCACCATGGGCCCGGAGCACACGCTGCGCGAGGCCGCCCGGCGGATGCACGCGCGCGGCGTGGGCGCCGCGGTCGTCTTCGACCTCGACCAGGCCGGCCCGGGCATCGTCATCGAGCGCGACCTGCTCGCGTCGAACGGGCGCGGCGAGGACATCGACCAGGAGCTGGTCCGCGATCATCTGTCGGTCCGGCTCGTCTACGCGGTGGCCGACTGGTCGCTGGAGCGAGCCGCCGAGGAGATGACCCGCGGCCGGTTCCGGCACGTGATCGTCATGGACGGCTCGGACGTCGCCGGGATCCTCTCCATGCGTGACATCGTGCGCTGCTGGACCCAGGACGGCGCCAGCTGCGACGTGCCGTCCGCGCAGGCGGCGCGTGCATGACCCACGTCCTCGTCCTGGCCAACCGGACCGCGGCCACACCGACGCTGCTGGCCGCCGTCCGCGATCGCGCCGAGCGGGGCGCCGCGACCTTCCACCTCGTGGTGCCCGCGTCGCCGCATGGCCTGAACCGGATCGTCGACCCGGAGGTCAGCGGCCTCCCCAGCAAGGCTCGAGCGATGGGCGTGCCGGTGCTCCACCTCGAGGCCGACGCCATGGCCCCGGCCGCCGTCGCTTGATCGACGTCGCGCCGACCCCGTCGGCGCTGCGCGCCGCGTCCACTGCGGTCGTGATCGACGCGCTGCGGGCGACGTCCACGATCGCCCAGGCGCTCGCCGGCGGCTACCGCCGGGTGCTGTGCTGCGCAGACCGTGCGCGCGCGCTCGAACTGCGTGCTCCAGGGCGCGTGCTCGCCGGCGAGGTGGCGTGCGCGCGTCCCGCCGGCTTCGACCTCGGCAACTCGCCCCGGGAGATGGCGACGCGGCGCGCGGACGAGCTGGTCCTCGTGACCACCAACGGGACGCCCGCGATCGTGGCGGCCGCGGCCATGGCCGACGAGGTCGTGCTGGCGGCGCTGGTCAACCTGGCCGCGGTGACGGCGGCACTGCCGGCCGACCTGTTGATCGTGTGCGCCGGCACGGAGGGGCGACCGAGCATCGAGGACACCTACGTCGCCGGGAGCATCGCGCGGCGGCTGTCGGGACCGCGCACGGACGCCGCGCTGCGCGCGGAGGCCGAGGTGGCGGCGAGCCGCTCCGCCCTGGATGCCTTCGCGGCCGGTGGGGCGGCTCGGCGCCTGGAGCGGGCGGGGCTCGGGCCCGACGTGCCGTGGTGTGCGCGCTTCAGCGTGCTCGACGTCGTCCCACGCGTCGTCGCCGTCGAGGATGGCGTCGCCGTCGTCGCGCTCGGTGCATAGAGTCTACGCTATGTAACAGCAGAATCATTTGCTTGCTCTCTAGGTGTCTGCGGCCTACGGTGTTCCCAACCAGTGCAGGATCGCGACGAAAGGGCCGGCCGCATGACTCCCGCTCCAGGCAGCGAGGACGGCAAGAAGGACCGCTGGACCTCCGGCGTCACGCCCTACGCGGAGATGGGCTACTGGGATCCGGACTACGAGCCCAAGGACACCGACATCCTGTGCGCGTTCCGGATCACGCCGCAGGAGGGCGTCGACGCGAGCGAGGCGGCCGCCGCGGTGGCCGGAGAGTCCTCGACCGCGACGTGGACGGTGGTGTGGACCGACCGCCTCACCTCGTATGAGCATTACCAGGCCAAGGCCTACCGGGTCGATGCGGTGCCGGCCACGCCGGGCCAGTACATCGCCCTCATCGCCTACGACATCGACCTCTTCGAAGAGGGGTCGATCGCGAACCTGACCTCGTCGATCATCGGCAACGTCTTCGGCTTCAAGGCGCTCAAGGCGCTGCGCCTGGAGGACATGCGGATCCCGCCGCACTACCTCAAGACCTTCCAGGGGCCCCCGC
>JBPCNM010000434.1:0-9829 GCA_051001255.1 Solirubrobacteraceae bacterium | reverse complement strand
CTCTACGTCGGCACCGGCGGCTACCAGGAAGCTTTTCAGTAATGCGCAAGCAGCACGATGGTTCTAAGTTTGTCCGCATGGGTGACGCACGGATCGGGGTGGAAGAGGAATTCCACGTCGTAGATCTGGCCACCCGCCGGGCCGCGCCCGAGGTGGAGGCGCTGCTCGACCGGCTGCCCGGCGACGGATTCTCCCCCGAGCTGCAGCGCTCGCTGGTGGAGACCAACACCTCACCGTGCGACACCCTCGACGCGCTGCGGGTCGACCTGGTGCGGCTGCGCGGCGAGCTGGCCGGCGCGGCGGGCCGCGCGCTGCTCGTCTTCAGCCACAACCCGCTCGACGGCACGGCCGGCGGCGAGGAGGCGCTCGCGGCGCTGGACGCGACGCCCGGCGTCGTCGCGCTGATCGCGGGCAACTCGCATCGCAACCGCATCCGCCCGCGCGCCACCGCGCGCGGCGGCTACTGGCAGATCGGCACCTCGTCGCTGGCCGACCATCCTCAGCAGGCCCGGATGCTGCGGCTGCGCCGCAGCGGCGACGGCTACGCGCTCGAGACCTGGATGCTCGACCACGACGGCGGCGGCCTCGCCGGCGCCGCGCGCGAGCTGGCCTTCCTCGACGCGCAGGGCGGCCGGCCGCAGGGCTTCGCCGGCACCGGGCCCGACCGGAACGCGCGGCTGTTCGTGGCGGGATGACGGGGCGCATGCCACGACCCCAGCTGCCGCTCGGGGCGTTCTACCTCGCCGCCGGACTGCTGCACTTCCTGCGCCCCACGACCTACGAGGCGATCGTGCCGCGGATGCTGCCCGCCAGGCGCGCGCTGGTCTACGCGAGCGGCGCGGCCGAGCTGGCGGGCGGCGCCGGCGTCCTGCACCCGAGGACCCGGCGCGCGGCCGGCTGGTGGCTGATCGCGACGCTCGTCGCGATCTTCCCGGCGAACGTCCAGATGGCCGTCGACGCCGAGCGCCACCGGCGCATCCCCGCGCCGCTGCTCTGGCTTCGCCTTCCCCTCCAGGCCCTGCTGATGCTGTGGGCCTGGAGGGTGGCGGTGAAGCGGAGCTAGACGACCGCCGCAGCCGGCGCCGTCTCGCCGTTGCGGGCCGCTTCGGCGTGCTCGCGGCTCGCGCGCGAGGAGATCAGCGTGGACGCGAGGATGGCGCCGACGACGGCGAACGCCGCACCGACGATGAACGCGATCTGGAAGCCCTCGGTCAACGCGTTCGGCAGCGCCGCCGGGTCGCCCTGCGCGGCGGTCATCAGCTCGTCCGTGCGCGAGTTCGCGATCGCGGCCAGGATCGCCAGCCCGAGCGCGCCGCCGACCTGCTGGGACGTGTTGATGAGGCCGGAGGCCAGCCCGGCCTCGTGCGGCTCGACTCCGCTGACCGCCGCGATCGTCATCGGCACGAACGCGAAGCCGAGGCCGACGGCCGCGATCAGCGACGGGAACAGGATGTCGCCCACGTAGGAGCCGCCGACCTCGACCTGGGAGAACCACACGAGCCCGATCGCGGTGAGCATGAGGCCCGTGACCAGGATCGGCTTGAAGCCGAACTTCGTCACCAGCCCGGACGCGATGCCGGCGGACACGATGATGCCGCCGGCCAGCGGCAGGTACGCGAGCCCGGCCTTGAGCGCGTCGTAGCCGAGCACCTGCTGCATGTAGAGCGACACGAAGAAGAACATCGAGAACAGCGCCATCGCGACGAGCAGGCCGACGACGTTGGTGCCGGTGATCGTGCGGTTGCGGAAGATCCGGAACGGCACCAGCGGCGCCGCCGAGCGCGTCTCGATCGCCACGAACGCGCCGAGCAGGGCAAGCGCGACCGCGCCGAGGCCGAGCGTCTGGCCCGACAGCCAGCCGGCGTCGTTGGCGTCGACCAGCGTGTAGACGAGCAGCGACAGGCCGGTGGTCACCGCCACGGCGCCGGCGACGTCGAAGTGGCGCGCGCCGGCGTTGCGGCTCTCGGGCAGCAGGCGGGTTGCGAGCATCGCCGCGGCGATGCCGATCGGCACGTTGACGAACAGCACCCACTCCCAGCCGGCGTACTCGGTCAGCACCCCGCCGAGCAGCACGCCGGCGGCGCCGCCGGAGCCGGCGATCGCGCCCCAGACCCCGAGCGCCTTGTTGCGCTCGGCGCCCTCGGAGAACATCACGGTGACGAGGGACAGGGCGGCCGGGGAGAGGAGCGCGGCGCCCAGGCCCTGGACCGCCCGTGCGGCGATCAACGTGCCCGGGGAGGTGGCGAGACCACCGGCCAGCGAGGCGAGCGCGAACAGGACCAGGCCGGCCATGAACATCCGGCGCCGGCCGATGAGGTCGGCCATGCGCCCTCCGAGCAGCAGGAAGCCGCCGAAGAACAGGGTGTAGCCGTTGACGACCCAGGACAGGTTGTCCTGGCGGAAGTCGAGGTCGCTGCCGATCGAGGGCAGCGCGACGTTGACGATCGATGCGTCGAGGACGACGACGAACTGGGCCAGCGCAAGCAGCGCGAGCGCGAGCCACTTCTTGTCCTGAGGGAAGGTCTGCGGTGACACGGGGAGCTCCTGGGGAGGGAGGTCTACAAGGCTAAATGGAATGTGAGTTCCGGTTTCGCTTGAGCACGATAGGGAATTTGGGTTCCGCTTGTCAAGGGGGCTATCCTCACCCCTATGACACTCGCGCCCCAGCCCGCTATTCCCGCCGGCGCATGTGTCGACAAGCCCCTGCGGGCCGACGCGCGGCGCAACCGCGAGCGCATCCTCAAGGCGGCGCGCGCCGTGTTCGCCGACCGGGGGGTCGAGGCGCAGATCGACGACGTCGCCAAGCGCGCCAAGGTCGGCGTCGGCACCGTCTACCGGCACTTCCCCACCAAGGAGGCACTGCGCGACGCGCTGGTGCGCGAGCGCTTCGAGGAGATCGCCGGCTACGCCTGCGAGGCGCTGCAGCGCGAGGACGCGTGGGAGGGCTTCTGCGAGCTGATCTGGCGCGCCTCCGAGCGCAACGCGGCCGACCGCGCGTTCTGCGAGATCGTCGCCTTCACCGACCAGAGCTCGATCGTGGAGGAGAGCGGCCTCGCGCGCTCGACCGAGGAGCTGATGGGCCGCGCCAAGGCGCAGGGCCGGATGCGGGCCGACGCGACCCAGATGGACGTGCCGATCATGATGTCCGCGTGCGGATCGGTGATGCGGATGAACCCGGCGGGCGATGCCTGGCGGCGCTACCTCACGCTGATGCTCGACGGGCTGCGCGCGTCGTAGTCCGTCAGCGCGCCGTCGTAGGGATCGATGTACTCGTCGACGACGGTGAGGAACCGCTGCAGGACCGGCGAGCCATCGCCGCGTCGGGTTGCGAGTTGGAGCACGGACGCCGGGGCGGGGTTTGCGAGCGGCCGGAAGGCGACGCCGGCACGGGCCAGGTTGCGGTAGGGCTCGGGCTGGACGGAGACCCCCAGTCCGGCGGCGATGAGCGCGAGCAGCGTTTCGGCGCCGCGTGCCTCGTACCGGAGCTGCGGGCTGAAGCCGAGCTGCCGGCAGGCCGCGATGAGCTCGTCGTGGAAGCCGATGCTCGCCTGTCGTGGCCAGAGGACGAAGGGCTCGGCCGCAAGCGCCGCCAGCGGGACCTGGGCGAGGGCGGCCAGTGGATGTTCGGCCGGAAGGACGGCGACGAGCGGCTCGCTGAGCAGCGCGGTGATCGCCAGTCCGGGCAGGGGTTCGGCCGAGCGGATGAAGCCGGCGTCGAGGCGGTGGTCTTGCAGGGCCGCGAGCTGCTCGGCGGTATCGAGCTGACGGAAGTCGACCGCGACGCCCGGGCTGCGTGCGGCGAAGGCACGTACCAGGGGCGGGAGAACGCCGTTGAGGGCGGATCCGATGGCGCCGATCACGAGCTCCCCCGACGCGCCGGTGGCAGCTTCGCGCGCCGCGTGGCCGGCGCGCTCGGCTTCGGTCAGAGCGCGCCGGGCGCCGGGCGCAAGCGCGGCCCCCGCCGCGGTGAGCCGGACCTGGCGGCTGGTGCGAGTGAACAGGAGGGTGTCGAGCTCGCGCTCCAGGCGAGCGATCTGCTGGCTCAGTGACGGTTGCGTGACTCCGATGCGGTCGGCGGCCCGGCCGAAGTGCAGCTCTTCGGCGACGGCGAGGAAGCAGCGAAGGGCTCGGAGCTCCATGGATAGGGATATCCTATGCAAGCAGAGGTGGCGACTGTTGCCGTGATCGATCATATGCGCTTAGCTCAGTCGCGTGGCGGACGTGATCGTGATCGGAGGCGGGGTCGTCGGCGCCGCGACCGCCCATGCGCTCGCCGAAGCAGGCGCCGGCGTCGCGGTGCTCGATGCGGCCGGCGCGGGCACCGGCACGTCCGCCGCCGGCTTCGCCGTCGACGTGACCCGGGTCAAGACGCCGCGCTCGCTGTTCGAGCTTGCGGTGGCGAGCACTCGCGAGCACGAGCGCCTCGAGCGCACGGTCGGTCACGATCCGTGGCGACATCCCGCCGGGACGCTGGAGTGGGAGGACTCGGACGACGGCCGCCGGCGCATCCGCGAGCGGGTGCGGCGCGTGCGCGAATGGGGTCATGCCGCGGAGTGGGTCCCGGCTGACCGCGCACGGGACCTCGAGCCGGCGATCGAGCTGCCCGTCGACGTGGACGAGGTCGCCTTCTTCCCGGAGGGCGCGTGGTATGAGCCGCCGGTCCTGGCGCGGGCGCTGCTCGAGCATGCGCAGACGCTCGGCGTCGACGTGCGTTTCCACGACCGGGTGACCGCGGTGCGGACGGCCGGCAGCCGCGTCACCGGGGTCCGCACCGCCGGCGGACACCGGATCGATGCCGGCGTGGTCGTCGATTGCGCGGGCCCGCAGGCCGCCGAGGTGGCCGCGCTGGCCGGGGCCCGGCTCCCCCTGCGGCGCGTGCCCGGAGTCGTGGTGGCCACCGCGCCGGCGCCCACGCGCCCGCGGACGATCCTCGCCGCGGCGGACCTGAACCTGCGTCCGGCCACCGCCAGGGGGATGGTGTTGCACTCATGGCGCGTCGACGCCGAACTGGGCCCGGGGCCGGAATGGCCTGAGCGCCATGAGCTGGCGGCGCGCCTGCTCGCGCGCGCACGGCGACTTGTGCCCGGGCTGCGCGCCGTCGAGGCGCGCTCGGCGCGTGTCGGTGTGCGTCCCGTCCCGCCCGACGGCCTGCCGCTCGTGGGCTTCGTTCCGAGCCTCGAGGGCTTCTACGTGGTCGTGTCGCACAGCGGCGTGCAGCTGGCGCCGATCCTGGGGCGCCTGGCGGCCGCCGAGCTCAGCGGCACGAAGCAGGCGGTGCTGGAGCCGTTCCGTCCCGCGCGCTTCGCGGCAGGCCATGACGCATCCGAGGCGCTGGACGAGAGCACGCGTGTGATGCTCTCGCAGATGAGCGGGACCGCCACGGAGGAGCGCGCCGGTGCCGGCTGATCGGGCCGCCTGGGCGCTCACGCAGCGCGTCGCCCTGACGAACGGCGAGATCGCCTTCGACGTCCTCGGCCGAGGCCCCGCGGTCGTGCTGGTCCACGGTACGCCGACGTCGTCGTTCCTGTGGAGAAAGATCGCTCCGAAGCTCGCGGAGCACTTCACGGTCTATGTCTTCGACATGCTGGGCTTCGGAGACTCGGAACGCGAAGTGGAGCAGCATGTCTCGATCGCGGTCCACGCGGCGAACCTCGTGGAGTTGGTGGAGCACTGGGGCATCTCATCTCCGGCAGTCGTCGGCCACGACATCGGCGGGGGCACGATCCTGCGCGCCCACCTGGTGCACGACATGCCGGTGGCGAGCCTGACGCTGATCGACGCAGTCGTCCTGAGGCCCTGGATCACCCCGCACACCCAGCACATCCGCGCCCACCTCGACGCGTTCGTGACGATGCCGCACACGACGTGGTGGGCGATGACGGAAGGCCATCTGCGCCGCGCCGTCCACCGGGAGATGGCGCCGGAGGCGTTCGAGGGGCACTTCGGTCAGTGGCGCGGCCCACGCGGACAGGCCCTCTGGCTGCGCAACCTGCGCCAGTTCGACGAAGACCACACCCGGGAGTTCGAGGCGCGCTTGAGCGAGATCGATGTCCCGACGCTCCTGCTGTGGGGAGAGAACGACAACTGGCTCGATGTGAAGATCAGCGAGCAGCTGGAGCAGCGCATCCCCGGCGCCCGACGCATCGTGATCGAGGAGGCGGGCCACTTCGCGATGGAAGATCAGCCCCAGCTGGTCGCCCACCTGCTCGACGAGTTCCTCAGCGACGGGTTCGCCAGACCCTGAGGATCGCGGGGGCTGCTGCGAGCGGCGCGGCTCGACCCGCTCGCGGCGGAGCTGCGAGGGTCCATCGCGAACGTGACGAGCGACGGGAAGGGCGATGAGATGCAAGCTGCGGCGACCCGGCGACCCACGCAGCGAACGGCGATCGAGCTGTGCGACTTCATCCACCGGCTCAGCTGGGCGGACGCGCCCGAGCACGTACGTGTGCGCGTCCTGGCGCTGGTGCGGGACATGGCCGCCGTCTGCGCGGCCGGTCGCCGAACCCCGGTCGCGGCGCTGGGTGTCGAGTATGCACACCAGCAGCACGTCGGGAAGGAGGCCACGCTCCTGTTCGACGGGACCGGCGCCAGCGCCTCCGGGGCTGCCCTGGCCAACGGGCTGCTGGCCAACGCGCTGGACTTCGACGACGGCCATCGGCTCGTCTCGGGCCATCCCGGCGCAGTCGTGATCCCGGCGGCGCTCGCCGCCGCACAGCGTGCGGGCGCATCCCGAGCGGAGACGTTGGCCGCGATCCTGCTCGGCTACGAGGTGGCGATTCGCGCCGGTCTCGAGCTTCATGCGCGGAGCGACAGCTTCCACTACCACGCGACCGGCGCGTGGGGCTCGATCGGCGCGGCCGCGGCAGCCGCCCGCTTGCTCGGACTCGACACCGGGCAGATCGCGCACGCCCTTGGCCTGGCCGAGTATCACGCGCCGATCGCGCTCGTGATGCGCTCAGCGGCCGAGCCCGCCATGACCAAGGACGGCTGCGCATGGGGCGCGTACGTCGGCGTGTCCTCCGCGCTGCTCGTCGAGCACGGCTTCACCGCCACCTCGAGCCGCTTCGCCGACGACCGCAGCGCACACGACGATCTCGGCCGCGAGTGGCGCGTGGAGCAGATCTACGTCAAACCCTTCCCGTGCTGCCGCTGGACGCACGCCGCGCTGGAAGCCGCGTGCGCGCTCAAGCGCGATCACCGCATCCGGGCCGATGACATCCGGCAGGTCGTCGTGCGGACGTTCGCCGCGGCCGACGAGCTGGGAAAGGGCACGGTCACGAACAGCGAGGAAGCGCAGTACAGCGTCGCGTGGCCGGTCGCCGCGGCACTCGTGCGTGGCGACTTCGGCGTCGAGCACTCGGTGGAGCCCGGCATCCTCGACCCCGCCGTCGCTGCGCTGCGAGAACGCGTCGAGCTGGTGGTCGACAAGACGTTCAGCGACGCCTATCCCGCGCGACGATTCGCGGAGGTGCTGCTGCGGATGCACGATGACGAAGTGCTGCGATCGGGCATCTTCGAGCCGCGGGGGGAGCCCGAGGACGAGCGCTGGGAGGACGTCATCGAGACGAAGGTGGCGCGGCATGCGCCATGGCTGATCTCCACGGGTGGACGCACCTCGCGGGATACGCCTCAGGGACTCGAGCCGTTTGCATGGTTGCTGGACGAGTCCGCGGGCAACGCGTAGCACGCAGTGGCGGAACGGCCCTGAACCACGCGCGTCGTAGTCTGTCCTGGATGGCCGCACACGATGTCGCCGATCTCGAGGTCGAGGGGATCGCCTGGGACCTGGACCCGCTGCTGAATGGCGCCGGCGACGGTGCCGCGGGGGTCGAGGCGCTGCTCGACGAGGCGCAGCGCCGGGCCGGTGGGTTCGCCGAGGCGAACGCCGGGAAGGTCGCCGAGCTCGACGGGCCCGGCCTCGGCGCGGCGATGCACGAGCTGGCGGCGCTGCAGGAGCTGGTGGGCCGCGCCGGCTCCTACGCGATGCTGCGCTTCGCGACCGCGACGGCCGACCCCGAGCGCGGCGCCCTGCTGCAGAAGGTGCAGGAGCGCGGCACGCAGATCGAGACGGCGCTGCTGTTCTTCGAGCTCGAGTGGGCGGCCCTGGAGGACGAGGCCGCCGAGGCCGTGCTCGCCCACGACGGGCTGGACTTCTGCCGCCACCACCTGCGTGCCGCGCGGCGCTACCGCCCGCATCTGCTGTCCGAGCCGGAGGAGCGGATCCTCGCCGAGAAGTCGCTGACCTCGAGCAGCGCGTGGTCGCGCCTGTTCGAGGAGCAGGCGGCGGCGATCACCGTCGAGGAGGCCGACGCCGACTCCCACTCTGAGCCGTCAGCGCCGAGGGGCACAGGCGAGCCGGTGGCGCTCGAGACCGCGCTGGCCCGCCTCTTCTCGCCCGACCGCGAGGTGCGCCGCGGCACCGCCGAGGCCGTCACCGCCGCGCTCCAGCCCGGGCTGCGCGTGCGCGGCTACGTGCTCAACACGCTGCTGGCCGAGAAGATGGTCGACGACCGGCTGCGCTCCTATCCGCACTGGCTGGCGAGCCGCAACCTCGCCAACGAGGCGTCCGACGAGTCGGTGGGCGCGCTGATCGAGGCCGTCCGCGGGCGCTACGAGCTGCCGCGCCGCTGGTACCGCCTGAAGGCGCAGCTGCTGGGGCTCGACAAGCTGGCCGACTACGACCGCATGGCCGCCGTGACCGACGCGGACGAGCAGATCCCGTGGGCGCGCGCGAAGGACATGGTGCTCGACTCGTTCGCCGGCTTCGCGCCCGAGCTGGCCGACACCGCCGGCGCGTTCTTCTCCGAGCGGAGGATCGACGCCCCGGTGCGGCCGGGCAAGCGCGGCGGGGCGTTCTGCTCCTACACGGTGCCGAGCGCCGCACCGTACGTGATGCTCAACTACACGTCGCGCCGCCGCGACGTGCTCACGCTCGCGCACGAGCTCGGCCACGGCGTGCACGCCGCGCTGGCACGCCACCAGGGCGTCTTCCACTTCGCCACGCCGCTGACGCTGGCCGAGACGGCGAGCGTGTTCGGCGAGACGCTGGTGTTCGGGCGGCTGCTCGACGAGGCGCCGACCCCCGCGTCGAAGCTGGGGCTGCTGGCGGAGAGCATCGAAGGCTCGATCGCCACCGTCTTCCGCCAGGTCGCGATGAACCGCTTCGAGCACCTCGCGCACACGGCGCGGCGCGAGGAGGGCGAGCTGTCGCTGGACCGGATCGGCGCGCTGTGGGCCGCGTCGCAGGAGGAGCTGCTCGGCGACGCGGTCGAGGTGACCGAGGGCTACCGCAGCTGGTGGTCCTACGTGCCGCACTTCATCAACACGCCCGGCTACGTCTACGCGTACGCGTACGGGCAGCTGCTCGCGCTCGCGGTCTACGGCCGGTACGAGGAGCAGGGCGCGGGCTTCGCCGCCGCGTACCTGGAGCTGCTGTCGGCCGGCGGCTCGATGCCGCCCGAGGAGCTCGGCCGCATCGTGGGCATCGACCTCGCCGACCCGGGCTTCTGGGACCGCGGCCTCGACCTCGTCGAGCGTCAGCTCGAGGCGGCGGAGGCCGCGGCGCGTGCGGCGGGGCGGGTGTAGCTCCGGCCGGCGAGGCGGGATCTGCGTCTATGTCAAGTGCGGCATTGAGGTGAAGGGTTCGAGCGTGGTGGATGTAGGGTGGAAACGTCGCGCGGCTGGGGCGAGCGCGACACAATGCGACGTTTGCCCCGATGCGGTGCAAAACGTCGCGCGGCCGAGGCGGGGGCGGGGCAACGCGACGTTTTCACCCTCCCGGGCAAGCGCCACTCCGCCGACCCTCTCCCCTCGATGCCGCACTTGACAT
>JBPCNM010000433.1:0-3086 GCA_051001255.1 Solirubrobacteraceae bacterium | reverse complement strand
GAGCAAGGTGGTCTTGCCCGAGCCGGAGGGCCCGACGATGCCGGTGAACGCGCCTTCCTCGACGGCGAGGTCGATCTCGACCAAGACCGGCTCGCCGTCGTAGCGACACGTCACCCGCTCCAGGCGGATGAGGTCGCCGGCGGGCGTCGAGGCCTTCACTGCGGGTACGACGCGCCGTCGGGCACAACGTCGCGGACCTCGATCGCCTCGAGCGCAGTGGCGTCGCCGCCGAGCGCCTCGGTCATGGTGATGTAGTTCAGCCGCATGAGGCCGAGCCACGAGTGCTCGTCGTCGCCCGGCTCGCCGGGGAGGTCGTCGTCTCGCAGGTCGTCGACGTAGTCCACGCCTGCCTCACTCCCGATCTGCGCGAGGACGGGGGAGGGGAAGACCTCGCTCCCGAAGATGGCCGGCACCCCGGCCTCTCGCACCTGGTCGATCAGGTTGGCGACCTCGCGAGGCGTCGGATCCTCGAAGTCCGAGACCTGGATCGCGCCCACCACGTCCCAGCCGTAGTCACGGGCGAAGTAGGCGTAGGCGTCGTGGTAGGTCAGCAGCTTGCGCTGCTCGCGCGGGATCGTGTCGAACGACGTCCGCATCGCCTTGTCGAATTCGCCGATCATCGCCGCGAACTTGTCGTAGTTGGACGCGTAGTAGCGCGCGTTGTCGGGATCGCGCTTCGAGAGGTCGTCGCGCACGATCTCGGCGTACGCGCGGGCGTACTTCGGATCGGTCCACAGGTGCGGGTTCGGCTTGCCGCCGTCGCGTGGGAACGAGAAGTCGTACGCGTACTCGCTCTCGGGGATCGAGTTGGTCCCGAGCTCGACTATCTCCGCGCCGTCCTTGAGGCTTTCCTGCGCGAGCTCCTTGGTCGGCTCCTCGAGCTCGAGCCCGTTGACATACAGCACGTCGATCCGCGAGACCAGCTCGGCGACGCTCGGCTTGGGCTCGAACGTGTGCGAGTTCGTCCCCTCCGGGACGATCCCGGTGAGCTTCACCCGGTCGCCGCCGACGTTCGCCACGATGCTCGTGATCGGAGCCACCGTCGTCGCCACCTCAACGCGCGACCCGGCCGACCCGGAGTCAGGGACCGCCGCAGACCCGCCGTCGTCGCCACCGCACCCACCCAATCCCAGGGCAATCGCTGCCAACAGCGACAGGGAAGCCCGCACCTCGGCACCCATCTCGGGTCCTCCTCGTCTCGGACCCGAGCGACCCTATTGCAACCGAATTGCGATAGCCAACTTCCCCCCGGAAGCGGTCTCCTCGGCGGCGCCGGGCTGCGGCGCTGATCAGGATGCGCGGCCGCTCGTATCCATCAAGGAGGTTCCAGTGCCGCCGGGCCGGCTCCGCGCGATGTGTCCGGGTTGGAGCTACCACTGCTCTCGGCGAAGAATCTGGCTTACAACCCGTAGCGGCCGGTGCTGGACTCGTTCGCTCCTCGCCTTCACGACTGCGAGACTGTCGTCGATGGCTTCCCGCCGATTCGGTGCCTCGGCGCGCGTTGCGCTGTTCCTGGCGGCGCGAGGACGATGTGCGCGCTGCGGTGTGGCGCTGACGCCCGGGTGGCACGCCGATCACGCCGAGCCGGTCCGGCTGGGTGGCGCGACGCGGCCGGCGAACGGTCAAGCGCTGTGCCCCCGGTGCAATCTGGTCAAGGGCGCAAGGCCCGCGTGAGCGTGACGCCGCGGCCGTGGCAAGCGGCCTTCCTCGCCCGCTACGCCGCCGCGAGGGGACCAGACTTCCTGCTGGTCGCCGCCCCCGGGTCCGGCAAGACCTTGGCGGCGTGCGCTGCGGCCCGGTCGGCCGGTTGTGACCAGGTGGTGGTGGTATGCCCGACGACGGCACTGCGCTCGCAGTGGGCGGACGCGGCGGATCGCGTCGGGCTGCATCTGGATCCGCGCTGGCGCAACGCCGACGGCGCGTGGCGCGAGGGGGTCGACGGGGTCGTGGTGACCTACCAGCAGGTTGCGGCCGCCCCCGACCTGTTCGCCCACCATCTGGCGCATGCGACGTTCGTGGTGCTCGACGAGGTTCACCATGCGGGCGAGGCGGCGAGCTGGGGGACGGCGCTTCGCGGGGCGTTCGAGGGAGCTCGCCGGCGCCTCGCCTTGTCGGGCACGCCGTTTCGCTCCGACGCGCGCGCGATCCCGTTCGTCCGTTACGACGTGGACCGGCGCTGCATGCCGGACTTCGTCTACGGCTACGGCGATGCCGTCGAGGACGGGGTCTGCCGGCCGCTCGCCTTCCGCCTGCTCGACGCGACGCTGCGCTGGCGTGTCGATGCGCAGGAGACGATCGCCGCGTTCGCCGATGAGCTCGACCCATTGGACGACGCACGGCGGCTGCGGACGGCGATCGACCCCGCGACGCCGCTTCTGTCGCAGATGCTGCGCGACGCCGACGGGCTGCTCGTCAAGGCGCGCTCGGTGATCGCCGACGCTGCGGGGCTCGTGCTCTGCGACGACCGCGCGCACGCTCGCGCGACCGCGGCGCTGCTGCGGACGATCGCGGGCGAGAAGCCGGTGGTGGTGGTCAGCGACGAGGCGGGCGCGCACGCGCGAATCGAGCGCTTCGCCCACGCCGGTCCTGAAGCGGCGCGCTGGCTGGTGGCCGTGAACATGGTCAGCGAGGGCGTCGACGTCCCGCGGCTCGTGGTCGCGGTGTACGCCACCGTCAAGCGCACCGACGTGTTCTTCCGCCAGGCGGTCGGCCGCATCGTGAGGCGACGCGGCGCGGACCCCGACGACCTGGTGGCGACGGTGTTCATGCCGGCGGACCCGACGCTCACGGCGTGCGCCGAACGCGTCGAGGTGGAGTTGCGCCAGCAGGTCAGCGACGACGTCGGCGCCGCCTTCGCCGCCGAGCCGCCGCTGGGCGTCGCGCGCCGCGCCGACTTCCAGGCGCTCGACGCCCACGTCGAGCCCGGAGGGATGATCGTCGCCGGCGTCCACTACCGCCACGAGGAGGTCGACGCCGCGCGACGGCTGCTGCGCGAGCTGGGCCAGCCGGAGCGCGCGCTGCGGTCCGTGCTCGAGTTCGTGCGCCGCGAGCGGGTCGGACCCGCGCGGCCACCGGCGCCGACCGCG
>JBPCNM010000432.1:0-9119 GCA_051001255.1 Solirubrobacteraceae bacterium | reverse complement strand
ACCGCGCCGGCGATCGAGACGGGGTGCAGTGTCATGGCGGCGCTGGCTCGGTGAACGCACGGCCGATGGGGCCGGTCGCCACCGCGTGCGGGTGGCGCGGGCGCAGCGCGGCGGCGGCGGCGTGCGCGTGCGAGACGCCCTCGGCGCCTCCGAACAGGCCGAACACGGTCGGGCCCGAGCCCGACACCATCGCGCGCACGGCGCCCGACGCGCGCACGTCGGCCAGCGCGTCGCCGATCGGTGGGCAGAGCGAGCGCGCCGGCGCCTCCAGGTCGTTGTGCAGCAGCCGCTCGGCAAGCAGCGAGCTGTCGCGCGCGGCGCCCGGCACCTGGCCGCTGAGCCGGTCGAGCTCGTCGTGGTCGCGGCCCAGCGCCAGCCGGTCGAACTCGGCGTACACCTCCGGGGTGGAGAGCGCGTGCGCGGACGGGACGACGAGCAGCCCGAACGGGGACGGGTCGCCGAGCGGGCGTACGCCCTCGCCGATCCCGGTCATCAGGCAGCGCTCGGGCGCCAGCTGGCTGGGAACGTCGGCACCGAGCGCGAGGGCGATGCGCTGCAGCTCGGCGGCCTCGCCGAGTCCCGTCGCGGCGGCTACGAGCCGCAGCGCCGCCGCAGCGTCGGCCGAGCCGCCGCCCATGCCGGCCGCCACGGGCACCCGCTTGCCGATCGCGATCCGCACCGGCGGGCCGTCCCAGCCCGTCGCCGCGCGGAACGCGGCCAGCGCGCGGGCCGCGAGGTTCTCGCCTTCGACGCCGGGGCAGATGACCTCGTCGCGGTCGCCGCCGGCGGGGCCGAGCTCCAGCTCGTCGGCGAGCGAGACCGGCTGCACGAGCGAGACCAGCGGGTGGTAGCCGCCGGCGCGCGGGCGCCCGACGAACAGGCACAGGTTGACCTTGCCCGGGGCCAGGCAGCGCAGCCGCGTCATGCCGCGAGCTTCGCGTGCAGTGCCCGCCACTCGTCCGGGGCGAGCTGCTCCGCGCGGGCGTCGGCGGGTCGGCCGATCGCCTCCAGCGCTTCGCGGGCGCGGTCACGGATCCCGGGCACGGCGCCGGGCGCGAGGCTCAGCGAGCGCGCGAGCGCCTTGCGGCGATGGGCGAAGCCTTGCTGGACCAGCGCCCGCAGCGCGGGAGCGGGCGCGGGGCCGCGGCGGGTCAGACCCACCAGCACGGAGTCCACGTTGGGCACGGGAAGAAAGACGGTACGCGACACGGGGCGCAGGACCTTCACCTCGCATGCGAGCTGGGCCAGCACGGACGGCACGCCGTAGGCGGACGTGCCGGTGCGCGCCGCGAGGCGCGCCCCGACCTCCTTCTGAACCATCGCCACCCAGGTGGTCACGCGCGGCAGGTCGGAGACCGTGCGCAGGATCACGCTCGCAGCGATCCCGTAGGGCAGGTTCGCGACGACCTTGGTCGGCGCGGGATCCAGCGCGGCGAGATCGAGCTTGACCGCGTCGGCGAGGTGCAGGGTGCTGTTGGGGTGGGCGTCGAGCGCGTCGCGCAACGCGGGCTCGAGGGTCCGGTCGAGCTCGACGACGTGCACGTGGGCGACGCGCTGGGCGAGGTGCTCGCTCAGCACGCCGAGCCCGCCGCCGACCTCGAGCACCACGTCGCCCGGGTCGAGCGCCGCGGCGCGGGCGATCACGTCGAGCAGGTTGGAGTCGATCAGGAAGTTCTGGCCCAGGTCGTGCCTGGGGCGGATGCCGAACGCCTTCATCCGCCGCAGGCTCGGCTGGACCGGGAGCTCGCTCACCAGCCGAACAGGCGCGCGCTGTTGGCGTGCACGGCCGCTTCGAGCGCGTCGTAGGAGATCCCGCGGCGCTCGGCGACGAACCGCGCCGTGTGGACGACGAAGGCCGGCTGGTTGCCTGTGCCCGCGGACGAAGTCCGTTGGGTGCGCTGCTTGCGCACGGCCTGCGGCGTGAGGTACGGCGCGTCGGTCTCGACCAGGAGGCGGTCGAGCGGCGCGCGCTCGGCGGCGAAGGCCAGCTCGCGCGCCTTCGGGTAGGTGACGTTGCCGGCGAACGAGAGCCACCAGCCGTGCTCGAGGCACTCCTCCAGGCGGTCGGGCATCGAGAAGCAGTGGAGGATCACGTCGAGGCCCTGAGCGTCGCGGGCGAGCGTGGCGATCGTGTCGTCGTCGGCGGCGCGGCTGTGGATGACGAGCGGCTTTCCGAGCTCGTGCGCCAGTCCGACCTGGGCGGCGAACGCGCGCTCCTGGTCGGCGCGCGGGGCGTGGTCGCGGTAGTCGTCCAGGCCGGTCTCCCCGATCGCGACGCAGCGCGGGTGGCGTGCGAGCTCGCGCAGCTCGAGCGTGTGCCGCTCGGCGTAGCCGGTGGCGTGGTTGGGGTGGTGGCCGGCGGCGAACCAGACCGCGTCGTGTGCCTCGGCTGCGGCCTGCGCGCGGCGCGAGCTCTCCGCGTCGGTGCCGATCGTGAGAATCCGCGTGATGCCGGCCGCGCGGGCGTCGGCGACGATCTCCGCGTCCGTCCCGGGCGTCGAGTCCAGGTGCGTGTGGCTGTCGATCACTGCTAGCTTCGCTCGCACACTTGGGTTGCGATGAGGGTTCGCGCCTCCGGCATGCTCACTGCGGCTTGGGGAAGAGCTGCGGCAGCTTGGCGACCGTGCCGCCGCCAGGCCGCCCGCCGAAGGCGGCCGACTCGAGCGTCAGCTCCCGCTCCCCCAGGGCCTCCAGCAGCTTCGCCGCGGTCTCGGGCATGTAGGGATGCAGCAGGACGGTGACCGTGCGGATCCCCTCGGCGAGCGAGCGCAGGGTGACGTCGAGCTGATCGGAGCCGGCTTCGTCCTTGGCGAGCTGCCAGGGGGCGGTCTCCTCGACGTAGCGGTTCAGCCGGCGCACGCGCTGCCAGATGCGGTCCAGCGCCTGGGTGATCTCGGCGCGATCGAGCAGCTCGGACACCTCGGCGACGAGGCCGTCGAAGTCGGGGGCGAGGTCAGCGTCGACGTCGACGTCGGGCACCACGCCGTCGCGGTAGCGCGTGATCATCGCGAGCGTGCGGCTCGCGAGGTTGCCGTACTCGTTGGCCAGCTCGGACTCGTAGCGCTCGCCGAAGGTGACGGTCGAGACGCCGCCGTCGTGGCCGAAGGAGACCTCGCGAAAGCAGTAGTAGCGCAGCGCGTCGGCGCCGAACCGGTCCATGACCTCGAACGGGTCGATCACGTTGCCCAGCGACTTGGACATCTTGGTCTCGATGCCCTCGGAGTCGCGCATCAGCAGGTAGCCGTGGATCAGCTCGCGCTCGGGCACCGGCAGTTCGGCGGCGAGCAGCATCGCGGGCCAGAAGACCGCGTGGAACTTGAGGATGTCCTTGCCGAGGATGTGGTAGCTCGCGGGCCAGAAGCGCTCGGTCAGGTCGTCCCCGTCGCGGGCGAACGAGAGCGCCGTGTAGTAGTTCAGGAGCGCGTCGAACCAGACGTAGAACACGTGCGCGCGGTCCCACGGCACCTCGACGCCCCACGTGAGGTTGGCGCGCGAGAGCGAGACGTCCTGCAGCCCGCCGTTGATGAACGCGAGCGCCTCGTTGTAGCGGGTGCGCGGGCTGACGAAGTCGAGCCGCTGCGCGTAGAGCTCCTTGAGCGGTTGCTCGAAGGAGGAGAGGCGGAAGAACCAGTTCTCTTCGCGCTCGCGGTCCAGCGGCGTGCCCTCGTGGATCTTGCACGTGTTGCCCGGGCCGATCTCCTGCTCGGTCTTGAAGTCCGCGCACTTGGGGCAGTACCACCCCTCGTAGAGGTCCTTGTAGACGTGCCCATTGTCGTGGATGCGCTGCATGACCTCCTGGACCCGCTGCTTGTGGCGCGGGTCGGAGGTGCGGATGAAGAAGTCGTTGGACGCGTTGATGCGCGGCATCAGGTCCTGGAACTGCCGCGCGTTGCGGTCGGCGAGCTCCTTCGGGGAGATGCCCTGGCTCTCGGCGACCTTGGCGACGGGCTCGCCGTGCTCGTCGGTGCCGGTGAGGAAGAACACGTCCTCGCCGCGCTGGCGGTGGTGGCGCGCGAGGATGTCGGCGCCGATCGTCGTATACGCATGGCCCAGGTGTGGCGCCGCGTTCACGTAGTAGATGGGCGTCGTGACGTAGAAGGCCATGGCGGCGTCAGAGGCTAGCGGTGAGGTCCCGGTGCGCCGCCCGCGCGGTTGCGCGGCGCGGCCGACTGACCGCGGCCGACGGCCGCTCCGGGGGTCGGCCAGCTCGAGCGTGCAGGCGAAGTCAGGCGGGCGACCTCGCCAGCTCCGGCGGGTCGTGGGGGCGCCGGCGGCGGCGGACCATGACGGTTCCCGAGCCCGCGACGCCGGATAGCAGCACGGCGAGGCCGGCCCACACGGGCCAGGGCGCCGGTTCGGTGCGCGGCGTGTGCGAGGGCGGGCGACGGAGGACCGACGGAGGGCGCGCCACAGCGGGCGGCGGCACGTCGGGCCTCGTCAGCTCACGCGGCGCGAGGCCGCCGGGAAGGCCGCGCGGCGCCAGATGGCGGAAGGTGAGACGAGGTGCCGGGCGCGCGGGAGGCACAGAGCGCGGCCGGACGACTCGCGGAGCGCGCCGGCGCGGATCTGCGGCGCGGGGGGCGGCCGGGAGCGGGCGGCCGGGACGCGGCAGAAGTGCGAGCGGGTCCTCGTAGCCGAAAGCATCGGCTTCGGTGCGGACCCCGAGGTGGAGGCCGCCGTGGCCGGCCGCGACGGTACCCAACGGCGTTCCTGCGCGGATCGCCGTGCCGGCGCGGACGGCCAGCGATGCCAGCGGCAGGTAGCTGACCCGCCGTTGGCCGCAGCGGATGCTGACCACCGCGTGGGGACCGGCGACGCGAGCCGCGTGCACGACCCGACCGCCGCACGCCGCGCGCACCGCGGTGCCGGCGCGCGCGGCGAAGTCGACCCCCCGATGGGCACCGGCCACGAACGGCGCTGCGCGCGAGTAGGAGAACGAGCGCGCGACCTCACCGGGGATCGGCCGCAGCCATCGCTCGGCCAGGGCGGCGGAGGGAACCGCCAGCGGCGCCAGGACCGCGACCACGAGGGGCATGGCCGCAGCCGCGACGGGAAGAGCGGACGGGGGCGAGGTGGCGCGCACGGGGATGAACCTACGGCTGCTCGGAGCCGGTTTGACCGGATGCGCATGAATCGGCACGGAAGTGGTGCAGAGTTGTTGCGGAGAGTGGTTCGGCGTCGGCGAAGCGGGCGTGTCAGGCGTCTAGACCCGCATTGATAGGAGCCACGGAAAGGCGGCCGCGGCCTCGTCGACACGCTCTGCTCGCGCGGCTCGACGCGGTCGCACAGCGGACCGCGGATCCGGCGCGACGATTCGCGGGATGACTCCACTCAGTGATCCCCGGGTCTACGGCGACAATGGGACGCGGGCGAGCGCCGACCCGATCAAGCGAGTCCCGCCCCGGCAACGCTACGCAAGTGGCGGTCAGGTCGCCGTGGTGGCAGCGGTGCCGGGTGTGGCTCGCGGGCTCGTCGTCTACGTCAACTGCGGCATTGATGGGGGTGACTTCGGCCGGGCGGCGGGTCCGTAGAATGTCGCATAGCGGTGCGGACCCCCGTCCTACGACCTCTACGCCTCCACGGTGCAAAACGCCGCATTGCGGCACCGACCTCCGATGCGTGCGACGTTCTGCTCCTCCACGGTGCAAAACGTCGCGTCGCGGCACCGAGCGCGACGAATGCGACGTTTCCAGGCCGCCCGGCTCGCCACCTCGATCGCACGCTCCCCTCGATGCCGCAGTTCGACGTCGACGCCGATGCCGTCATCGACAACCCGGCAGCGTCGCCGCCACCCAGGTGGCTCGGTCTCAGACCGTCTACGCGACAGCCTCCCCACGACCAACGTCGCACGAACCCGTCGCGCCCGCGAACTCCGACGTTCCTTGGGTGTACTGCGACCGAGCAGGACGTCGCACGAACCTCGTCGTGCGGCCCGCGAGTGCGACGGTGTCGGTCGCGCTCGGAGCCGCCCCCGATGCGCAGTTCGAGCCCGGCGCGCTCTCCGGGGCGGGCACGCGTCGCGCCGCCCACCGCTCACCTCTCGGCAACCGCCTTGTACAGCGCGTTGGCGGGCGCCCCCGTCAGCTCAGACACGACGCCGGCCGCCACGCGAGGCTTGGCGCCCGCTGCCACGAGGCGGCGCACCGCGTCGACCGCAGCCTCGTCCACGCCGGTCCGCCGCGGCGCGCCGCCGACCACGAGCACGACCTCGCCGCGCGGCTCGGCCTCCGCGTAGCGCGCCGCCAAACCCCCCGCCGACCCGCGCACAACCTCCTCGTGCAGCTTGGTGAGCTCCCGGCAGACTGCCGCGGGACGGTCCGGATCGAGCTCCGCCAGCACCGCCAACGACGCCGCCACGCGCTTGGGCGACTCGAACGCGACGAGCGTCTCGGGCCCCGAGAACGCCTCGACCAGGCCGGACCGCTTGCGCGGCAGGAAGCCGACGAAGCGCCACACGTCGGCGGGCAGCGCGGACGCGACGAGCGCCGCGAGCGCCGCACTCGGTCCCGGCAGCACCTCGACCTCGAGGCCGGCCGCGACGCAGCCGCGCACGAGCAGGTACCCGGGATCGGAGACGAGCGGCATGCCGGCATCCGAAACCAGCGCCACAACCGCGCCGCCGCGCATCCGCCCTACCAGGTCCGTAGTGCGCTCGCGCTCGTTGTGCTCGTGGTAGGGGACGAGCTTCGCCTGCACGCCGTAGCGCTCGAGCAGGACCCCAGTGCGGCGCGTGTCCTCGCACGCGACCACGTCCGCGTCGCGCAGCGCGGAGAGCACGCGCAGCGTGATGTCCTCGAGGTTCCCGATCGGAGTCGGGCAGACGATCAGGCGCCCGCTCACGAGACGACCTCGGCAGCCACCGCCGGCGTCAGGCCAGACGATCACGCGCCCGCCTCGCGCGCCATCAGCGCCGCGCCGATCATCCCCGCCTGGTCGCCGAACGCGGCGGCGACGATCCGCACCGCGTCGCGCGCCGGCACCAGCGCGCGCTCGCGCAGCTCCCGCCGGGCCGGCTCGAGCAGCATCTCTCCCGCCGCGATCACGCCTCCGCCGATCACGATCACCTCCGGATTGAACACGTTGACGAGGCTCGCGAGCCCGACGCCGAGCGCGCGCCCGACGGTCTCCATCGCGTCGCGCGCCACCGGGTCGCCGTCGTGGGCGAGCTCGGTCACGAACGGCCCGGTCAGCTCTCGCCCCTCCTCCAATGCATGGCCGAGCGCGGTGTCGGGCCGCCGCGCCACGCGCAGCGACGCCTCGCGCACGAGCGCCGACCCCGACGCCATCACCTCCAGGCAGCCGCGGTTGGGGCAGTTGCCCTGGCACGGCGGTCCGTCCATGTCGATCACCATGTGCCCCAGCTCGGCGCCGGCGCCGATCCAGCCGCGCTGGAGCTGCCCGCCCAACACGAGCCCGCCACCGATCCCGGTGCCGAGCGTGAGCATCACCACGTCGCCCGAGCCGTCCCCCGCGCCGTGGCGCGCCTCCGCCAGCGCCGCGCAGTTGCCATCGTTGTCGACCGTCACGGGCAGACCGAGGCGCTCGGACATCACCGCCCCGAACGCGACGTTCGCCAGCGGCAGGTGGGTGGAGTAGACCGCCATCCCGGTGCGCCGGTCGAGCGTCGCCGGGATGCCGAAGCCGACCGCGGTGACCTCCTCGTCGACCGCCGCACGGGCCTCCTCGACCGCCTCCACGATCGTCGCCATCAACCGCGCCTGGTCCAGGCCGAACGCCTGGCGGCGGATGCGGTGGCGCACGGAGAGATCGGGGCCGACGACGCCCGCGAGGAGCTTGGTGCCGCCGAGGTCGACCCCGATGACGCAGCTCGTTCTCGCGCGGGCCGCCGGCATGGGGGCTGCCACCATACCCACCGCCGATGGCCGACGAGGAACAGCGAAGCGCTTCCGGTGACGAGCGCGAAGCGCGAGGCAGAAAGCCCGACTACAAGGTCTACCGCAGCCGCCCCCGCCTGCTGCGCCGGCGCGAGGAGGACAAGGGCGAGCCCGCCGGGCTGGAGGAGCTGCGCGCCCCCCGGGCGGCGCCCCCGCGTGAGGACCAGCCGGACTACGAGGTCCATCGCGGCGGGCGCGGACCGCGGCTGCCGTCGCTCCCGCGACCGTCGCGCGTGCCCCGCCCCGGCCGCCTCACCCCCGGCCGCGTCGTCAAGTGGCTCGCGATCGCGCTCGTCGCGTGGCTGGGCATCTCCGCCGTGCTGTTCATGCTCTCCGCCCAGATCCAGCGCGGCGACCTCGCGAGCCGTGTCGGGTCCCAGCTCGATCGCGGCCCGTACCCGCTGACCGGCGCCAACACGATCCTCGTGCTCGGCTCCGACGCGCGCACGGAGGAGCTTGCCGAGCCCGGCTCGGGCGGCGCGAGCCGCTCGGACTCGATCATGCTGCTGCGGATCGGCGGCGGCGCCAACGCCGCGCTCTCGATCCCCCGCGACACGGTGGTCGACATCCCCGGCCACGGCACGAACAAGATCAACGCCGCGTACGCGCTCGGCGGCCCGGCGCTGGCGACCCGGACGGTCAAGCAGTGGCTCGGCGTCGAGGTCAACCACGTCGTCGAGGTCAGCTTCGAGAACTTCCCGCAGCTGATCGACGCGCTCGGCGGCGTGACCTACAAGGGCGGGTGCGTGCGCTCGAAGATCAACGGCGGCCGCCGCAACGGCGGCACCACGCTGAAGCTCAAGCGCGGCGAGACGGAGATCGACGGCTCCCAAGCGCTCGCGCTCGCCCGCACCCGCAAGAACCTCTGCGACCCGAGCGCGGACGACCTCGACCGGGCCAGGCGCCAGCAGCAGCTCGTGGCGGCGATGAAGGACAAGGTCACGTCGCTCGAGACGTTCATCCGGCTGCCGTGGGTGTCGTGGGCGGCGCCCAAGGCCGTCCGCTCGGACATGGCGGGCCCGACGCTGCTCGGCGTCGTCGGCGCGACGCTCACCGGGGGCGCCGGGAAGCAGCGCGTCCTGGAGCCGTCCGGCGGCGTGACGCTCCCCGACGGCGGCCAGGGCCTCGCGGTCGACGACGCGACCAAGCAAGCCGAGGTCGCGCGCTTCCTCAGGGGGTAGGTCCTCGGTCGGAGCGGACGCTGCCGCCAAGCCGAGCAGGCCC
>JBPCNM010000431.1:0-11815 GCA_051001255.1 Solirubrobacteraceae bacterium | reverse complement strand
ACTCGTCGCACAGCACGGCGTTCACGCGCGTGCCCGGCGCGAGCTCGAGTGAAAGCGACTGCGCGATGCCACGGACGGCGTGAGCGAGTCCCTGAGCCGCGGCGCGCTCGCCCTGGTCGGTCGTCGCGGGAGCGTGGAGCACGATCGCGATGGGGACTTCGGTCGCGGCGTGCCGTCGAACCTCGGCGATGAGCGCGGCGACCGCGTCCACCATCCACGCGTCGACCGGGTCCGCCGCGCGACTGGGCGGTCGCAGCGCGACGATCAGGAGACCGTCGCGCTCGAGACTCGTGACGCCGTTCTCGGCAACCTGCGACATCAGAAGCTGAAGTCGTCGATGTTGTCCTTGTCGAAGACGAGCGGAGGGCCCAGGAGGATCGTGTCCTTCTCGATGAACTTCAACTCGCCGAGCCGGCCGGCCTCCAGCACGCCGCTCGACGGGTCGAGCTTGCCATCGAGCTGCGCCTTCGCCATCTGGATCGCCGCGTAGCCGATGTCGGTCGGGTTCCACAAGGCGGCTTCCTTGACCGTCCCGCTCTTGACGTACTCGCGGATGAGGCTCGGCACGCCCAGTCCGGTGACGACGACCTCGCCCTTCAGGCCGAGCTTCTCGACCGCCTCGGCCACGCCGGGGGTCGCGATGCCGGTGACGCACCACACGCCCCTCGTCTCCCGATGTGAGCGCAGGTAGTCCAGTGCCACCTGGCGGCTCTTGGCCAGATCCTCGTTGCCGGGGAGCACCGCCTTGATCTCCATCTCAGGGTGGTTCTGCTTGATGTACTCGCGCATCTCGGCGATCCAGCGGTTCTGGTTCGGCGCGGTGAGGACCGCCGTCACCACGAGGAAGTCGCCCTTGCCGCCGGTCTGCTTGGCCATCATGTCGACCATCGTCTTGCCCATCCCGGCGAAGGTCGTCTGGTTGAGGAAGACCTCGCGGGCCTCCGGCTTGACGTCCGCGTCGAACGTCGAGACCTTGACGCCCTGATTGCGCGCCGCCTTCATGGCGGGCGCGAGCGCGTCCGCGTCGTTGGCCGAAACGGTGATCGCGTCGTAGCGCTGCTGCACGAACTGTTCGATGATGTCCGCCTGCTTGGACACGTCCGCGTCCACCGGGCCGTTGAACTCCATCTCGACGCCCAGCTCCTCGGCCGCGGCCTGCCCTCCCTTCTCCGCCGCCTTGAAGTACGGATCGCTGGTGAACTTCGGCACCATCGCGATCCGGTAGGTCTCGCCGTCCTTCGGTCCCGAGGCGTCGCCGCTCTCGCCGGACTTGCCGACGCTTCCTCCACAGGCGCCGAACGCGCCGACGACCATCGTTGCGGCGAGCAGCGTCACCGCTTTGCAACCCTTGCTCCGCATCTCTCTCCTCCTAGTCGTGCCGGATGGTTTCGTTGATGTAGACGCCGACGATCAGCACGGCGCCGACCGCGACCAGTGACCACGCCGTCGGCACGCCGGCCACGGTGAGCCCGTTCTGCAGCATCGCCAGGATCAGGACCCCGAGGATCGTTCCGGCGATGGTTCCCGTGCCGCCACGGATGTCGGTTCCGCCCAGCACGACCGCGGCGATGACCGACAGCTCGAGCCCCATGCCCGCATTGCCGCGGGCGGTGGAGACGCGAGACGTGTAGATGAGCGCCGCCAGCGCGACGAGCAGGCCCGTGATGACGTAGACCATCGCCTTCGTCCGCGTGACGGGCAGGCCGGCGAAGCGCGCAGCGAGCTCGTTGTGGCCGACCGCGTAGATCCAGCGACCGAACCACGAGCGACCCAGCATCACGGCGACCAGGATCGCCACGACCACGAACACCAGCAGCTGACCGGGCACCTGTCCGCCGACGTAGAACTGACCGACGTAGTCGAACGACGACGGGAACGACGAAACCGCGCCGGCGTCAGAGACGGCGAACGCGACGCCTCGGAACAGCGCCATCGTGCCGAGCGTCACGGCCAGCGCGCTGAGCCCGAGGCGGGCGATCAGCAGGCCGTTGACGAGGCCGCCGAGGCCGCCGACGACGAAGCCGAGCAGGACGGCAAGAGCGAACGGCAGCCCCGCCTGATAGCTGAAGCCGATCGTGACGGAGACCAGCGCCAGCAGGGAGCCGACCGACAGGTCGATGCCACGCGTGATGATCACCAGCGTCATCCCCAAGGCGATCAGGCCCGCTTCGACGAAGAAGCGCGACGTGTCGAGCAGGTTGTCGACGGTCAGGAAGAACTCCGACAGCTGTCCGAGCACGATGCACTCGACGATCAGCAATCCGAGGAGCACCGTCTCGCGCCGTCCCACCGCCCTGCGTG
The DNA here is from genome assembly GCA_051001255.1 of Solirubrobacteraceae bacterium. Lineage (GTDB taxonomy): Bacteria > Actinomycetota > Thermoleophilia > Solirubrobacterales > Solirubrobacteraceae > DASQMT01. Next base: position 9,514 of record JBPCNM010000431.1, on the reverse strand, counting down.
CCCAGTGCTCTTGCTGCACCGGGACGCCCGGGCCGCGCTTCGTCGATTCGACGGGTGCCTTGACCGGGGTCGTCATGCGCTTCCCCCCACGAGTCGCCGACGGAGCACGTCGGTCGAGATCGCCACGAGAATCAGTGCTCCCATCACGAGATCGGCATAGGTGCCGGTGACGCTCAGAAGCGTCAGGACGTTGAGGATCACCCCGATCAGCACTGCGCCCACGATCGGAGCGAGGTTCGAGCCGCGTCCACCGGCGATGCTCGTGCCCCCGACCACCGCGGCGGCGATCGGCTGCAACTCGAACCCGGTGGCGGCCGTCGCCTGCACCTGACCGATCTGGCCCACGTAGACCACAGCCGCCAGGCCGACACACACCCCGACGAGCAGGAACCCGCGGAACCGGATCCAGTCGACGCGCAGGCCGGCGATCCGCGCCGCCTCGGCGTTGCCGCCGACGGCGAGCATCTCGCGGCCCCACAGCGAATGGCGATGCAGGAACTCGAACACGCCGAAGACGGCGATCAGCAGGAAGACCGCGACGTCGATCCCGAGGATCTCCCCGGTTCCCAGCACCCGGGCGCCCGACGGCGTGTTGGCGACGGTGTCGCCGCCTTCCGCGAGGAGTGTGCCGCGAAGCACGTAGAGCAGGCCGAGGGTCGCGATGATCGACGGCAGGCGCAAGCGCGTGATGAGCAGCCCGTTGATCGCTCCGAGCACCGCACCGACGCCGAGCGCCACCGCAAGCGCGGCCAGCAGGCCGCTCGTGCGCTCCGCGACGAGCCCCGCGAGGAAGGCGCACGTGGCGAGCATCGATCCGGTCGAGACGTCGATCTCGCCGCCCAGGATCACCTGATTGACGGCAAGGGCGACGATCCCGATGATCGCCACCTGCGAGAGCGTGCCCTGGAGGTTGTCGACGTCCAAGAACCCGTCGACCGTGATCGAGAACACGGCGACGGCCGCGAGGAGAAAGACCAGCGAGGGCGCCTCCGGGCGTGTCGCGAAGCGTCGGAGTCGCTCCGCGGGCGAGCTGGGACGAGCCGGGATGGCGACGCTCATTCGCCGACCTCGGTCTGGCGGGGGCGATGCGCCGGGGCTTCGCCGGCGTGCTGTGCGCCGCTGGCCGCCGCGGCAAGACGCTCGGGCGTCGCCTCCGCGCGCGAGAAGAGGCCGGCGACGCGGCCCTCGTGCATGACCATCACGCGATCGGACATGGCAAGGACCTCGGCCATCTCGGAGGAGACGAGGACGATGGCGTTGCCGGCCCGGACGAGCTCGTCGACGATCGGTAGATCTCGGACTTCGCGCCTACGTCGACGCCGCGAGTCGGCTCGTCGAGCACGATGACCCGCGGCTCCCCGAGCAACGCCTTCGCCAGCACGACCTTCTGCTGGTTGCCTCCGGACAGTCGTCCGACCGGCGCGTCGAGCCGGGCACCGCGCACCGTGAGGCGCTCGGTCATCGCCCCGGCCGCCGTGCGCTGATCGGACCGCTTGACGAGCCCCCACGTCGAGAAGGTGCGGAGCCGGCTCAGCGTGACGTTGTCGGCGATCGACATCTTGAGGATCAGCCCCTCGGAGCGCCGCTCTTCCGGCACGTAAGCCAGCCCCAGCGCTTGAGCCTGCGCCGGTGTGCGCGGCGTGACGGCCGCTCCCGCGATGCGGATCTCGCCGGACTGGCTCGGCTCGATGCCACATACCGCCTTGAAGACCTCGCTCCGGCCGGCCCCGATGAGCCCCGAGACCCCGAGGATCTCGCCGGCGCGGACGCTGAACGAAACGTCCTCGAAGCGACCGGCCATGGACAGCTCCTCGACCTCGAGGAGCGTGCCGCCCGCCTGATGCGACGAACGGGTGAACAGCTCCTGCATCGAACGGCCCACCATGAGACGGACCAGCTCGGCCTCGTCGAGCTCGCCGACCGGGCGGGTGTCCACAGTCGCCCCGTCACGCAGCACGGTGATCCGATCCGCCAGCGCGAAGATCTCACGCAGGCGATGGGAGATGTAGACGATCCCCACACCGCGCGACCGCAGATCGGCGACGACGGTGAAGAGCCGGTCAGCCTCGCGGTCGGTCAGCGCGGCCGTCGGCTCGTCCATGATCAGGACCTCCGCGTTGCGCAACAGCGCACGGCCGATCTCGACGAGCTGCTGGTTGGCAGCCGAGAGGGCGCCGACCGGACGTCGCACGTCGATGTCCACGCCCAGCGCCTCGAAGACCTCCCTGGCGCGCGCGCGCATCTTCCCCCAGTCGAAGAGACCAGACCGCGTGCGGGGCCGTCTTGCCCCCACGAACAGGTTCTCCACGACCGACAGCTCCCCGAACAGCTCGAGTTCTTGGGGGATGAGGGCTATGCCGGCGGCAACGGCGGCATGCGGGGTCGCCAAGCGCGTCTCGACGCCGTCGATGGAGAGCGATCCGCCATCGGGCTGGTGGATCCCGGCGAGCACCTTCATCAGCGTGCTCTTGCCGGCCCCGTTCTCGCCCACGAGCGCGTGAACCTCACCCGCGCGGAGGTCGAACGTCACGTCGCTCAGCGCGACGACGCCACCGAAGCGCTTGCTCACCTCCCGCAACGCGACGCGGGCAACCTGATCTCCCGGCACCTGACTCTCTCCTCTCACTCGAGTCGGTCCCTCAATCTGGTGAGACGATACCAGTGATTGGTCGACCGGTCAACCGGTGCTCCGCGGGAACCCGCGGTGGCATCGCGTAAGGTTCTAAGCTGCCCAGCGGCGGTGAGCGCCGCCGCCGGCGGTAGCCTCCTACTCGCAGCCGCCGTCTTCTCCCTGGAGCTCTTCATCGGCATGTACGACAGACAGGTGCGACGTCGCCGCGCGGTCTTGTTCGCGCTGGTCGCGTGCTGTCTCGTCCTGCTCACGGCGTACTTCGGCGAGAGCTCGGGCGGGCCGCTGAAGTCCGTGCAGACGGGCGCGATGGAGGTGGTCGCGCCCGTGCAGGAGGGCGCCAACCGCGCGCTCAAGCCGTTCCGCGACCTGTTCGGCTGGTTCGGCGACACGCTCGACGCCAAGGACGAGCGCGACGAGCTCGAGGCCGAGCGCGACGAGCTGCGCCAGCAGGTCGCCCGCCTGCAGCTGGCAGAGAACGAGAACGCCGAGCTGCGCGACCTCGTCGACTACGGCCGTGGCAGCGGCATCGACGCCTATCAGCCCGTCACCGCGCGGGTCTATAGCCGCTCGAACTCCTCCTGGTACTCGACGATGGAGATCAACAAGGGCTCCAGCGACGGCCTGTCCGTCAACCAGCCCGTGATCAACGGCAAGGGGCTCGTCGGCAAGGTCAAGACCGTCTCGGACGGCAACGCCGTGGTCATGCTGCTCTCCGACTCGGAGTTCGGCGTCTCGGCGCTCGCCGCCGAGGCAAACCAGCCCGGCTCGATCCTGCCCGTGGCCGGCTCGCCGGGAGACCTGCTGCTCGACCTCGTGCCCCAGGCCAAGCAGGTGCGCACCGGCGACCGCGTCGTCACCGCCGGCACGGTGTCCCAGCGGCTGCCGTCGCCGTTCCCGCAGGGGCTCCTGATCGGCACGGTCAAGCGCATCGAGGGCGAGGGCGAGCTGGACCGGACGATCCACGTCACCCCGGCGGCCGACATGCGCAGGCTCGACTTCGTGCAGGTGCTGACGAGGCCGGCGGCCGACCTGCGCGCCTCGACCACGACGCCGCCGCCGCCGTGAGCTGGATCACCGCCACGATCGCCCGCCTGTTCGGGCTCGGCCTCGTCGGCGGGATCGTGCAGCTGACCACGGTCTCCCAGGTCGCGATCTTCGGCATCCCGGCCGACCTCTCGCCACTGCTGGTCGGCGCGATCGGTCTGCTGTGCGGCTCGATCGCCGGAGCCGGCTTCGGCTTCGGCATGGGCCTGTTCATGGACACGCTGCTGGCCCAGACGCTCGGCCTCACTTCGCTCGTCCTGCTCGCCGTCGGCTACGCCGCCGGGCGGCTGCGCGAGCTGCGCGATCCCGCGCACGGGCTCGTGCCGGTGGCGGTGGGCGCGGCCGCGACGGCCGCGGCCGCGATCGGCTTCTCGGTGCTGCAGTTCCTGCTCGGCGTCGACGCGCCCGTCTCGCTCCTGCTCGTGCGCCAGATCCTGATGACGATCGTGCTCAACACGCTGCTGGCGCTCCCCGTCTACCTCGCCTGCCGCCGCGTGCTGGCCGCGTTCCTGCCCGACGACCCGCGCCGCCGCCGGCGCCGGGCCTACACCACGGGCGGCCTCAGCCCGCTCAGCCGGGCGTAGAGCGACCACTGATGCCCTCTCCCATCGAGGACCGCCGCCCGCCGATCACGCCGCAGCTCGCGGTGCGCGTCGCCGTGCTCGGCGGCTTGGCCTTCGTGCTGTTCGCCGCCATCTTCTTCCGCCTCTGGTTCCTGCAGGTGCTGACCGGCGACGACTACGTCAGCCAGGCCCGCGACAATCGGATCCGCAAGGTCAAGATCGAGGCGCCGCGCGGCAACATCGTCGACCGCAACGGCCAGACGCTGGTCAAGACGCGCGCCGCGCCGGTCGTGCAGATCCTGCCCAACGACGTTCCCGACGCCGAGCTGGAGGCGGCCGAGGAGTACCGCAAGCTGCTGTCGGCGTCCGAGGGCCGGCGCCTGGCGGCCGCCTCCGGCCTGCGTGAGCTGGAGCGCCGTCTGCGCGCCGACGGCCGCCGCTCGACCAAGGCCGAGCGGCGCCAGAAGCGCGACCTCGGCAGGCGCGCGCGCCGGGCCGAGAGCGTGCCGATCGGCCCGATCCCGACGGACGCCCCGGAGCTGCGCGCGCTCTTCCGCCGCCTCGGGGCCGTGATCGGCGTCGACGCCCGCACGATCCACCGGCGTGTGATCCAGGGCATCGCGGACCAGCCGGCCGCCAACATCACGATCAAGACCGACGTCCCGGCCGCCGCCTTCAACTACCTGCTCGAGCACCGCGAGGAGTTCCCGGGCGTGGTGGTGGAGAAGAAGTACCTGCGCTTCTATCCGTACAAGAAGCTCGGCGCGCAGCTGTTCGGCACGCTGCGCGAGATCTCGCCGCAGGAGCGCAAGCTCGAGCGCTACCGCGGGATCAGCGCCGGCACCCGGATCGGCAAGGACGGGATCGAGGAGACCTACGACGACTACCTGCGCGGCACCGACGGCTTCACGCGCGTGATCGTCGACTCGCTGGGCAGCCGCGACGACACGCGCCGGACGACGCGCACGGAGCCGATCCAGGGCCGCCAGCTGCGCCTCACGCTCGACCTCGGGCTCCAGCGCGCCGCCAACAACGCGATCAAGCGCGCGATCGACGCCGCCAACGGGAACCTCAATCCCGCTTCGGCGGGCGCGTACGTCGCGATGGACCCGCGCGACGGCGAGGTGCTCGCGCTCGGCTCCTACCCGAGCTTCGACGCGAACCTGTTCGCCAAGCCGATCGACCCGGAGACCTTCGAGCGGCTCAACTCCGAGGAGAACGGCGCGCCGCTGTTCAACCGCGCCATCGGCGCCGCCTATCCGACGGGCTCCACGTTCAAGCCGGTGACCGCGTTCGCGGCGCTGGATTCCGGCATCATCACGCCGAGCACGCAGCTGCTCGACACCGGCGTGTTCCGCTACGGCCTCCGTGAGTTCAAGAACGCCGGCGACGCCGTGTTCGGCAGCCTCGCGCTGCCGCGCGCGATCCAGGTCTCCTCGGACGTGTTCTTCTACCAGCTCGGCGCGCGGGCCAACGACCTCGGCGCCGTGATCCAGGACTGGGCCCGCAAGCTGAGCTTCGGCAAGCCGACGGGCATCGACCTGCCCGGCGAGTTCGCCGGCCTGGTGCCCGACCGCGAGTGGCGCGACGGCGAGTTCGCGAAGTACCGCAAGTGCGCCAGGGAGGCGAACGTCTCGATCGGCTCGACCGAGGCGCTGTACGCCTGCGGCGGCGTCGAGCGCGGATGGAGCGGCGGCGACAACGTCAACCTCGCGGTCGGTCAGGGCGACCTGCAGGCCACGCCGCTCCAGCTCGCCACGGCCTACGCCGCGATCGCCAACGGCGGCAAGGTGATCACGCCGCACCTGGGCCAGCAGGTGGAGGACGGCGCCGGCCGCCAGCTGGAGGAGATCCGCAAGCCGGCCCAGCGTCGCATCGATTTCGACCCGGCCGCGCTGGCGGCGGTCCGGACCGGCCTGCGCGACGCGGCCGGTGCCCCGGGCGGCACGTCCTACGACGTGATGGAGGGGTTCCCGTATCCGGTCTACGGCAAGACGGGCACCGCCGAGCGCTACCCCAACGCCGACCAGTCCTGGTACGCGGCCTACGTCGACGACCCGGTCAAGCCGATCGTCGTCGTGGTGACCGTCGAGGAGGGCGGCTTCGGCGCCGAGGCCGCCGCGCCCGCCGCCCGCCTGATCCTCTCCAAGTGGTTCGGCGTCAAGGACCCGGAGTTCCACGCCGGCGCGAGCGCGACCCGATGAGCCCCGGCAGCCGCCCGTCACTCCGCTACGGTTGGGCCGCCGCGTGAGCACAGCGACCCCGATCAAGCCGGCCTCGGATCCGCCGTCCCCGCTCGTGCCGCGCGAGTGGCGCCTGCGGCTCGACCCACTGCTGCTGCTGGCCGCGCTCGGCCTGGTGGCGTGCTCGTCCATCGCGATCAAGGGCGCGACCGCCGGCGACATCCCCGGCCAGCCGCTCTACTACTTCGAGCGCCAGGTGATCTACGGCGCCCTCGGCGTGATCCTGATGTACGCGATCTCGCGGATCGACTACTCGCGGCTGCGCGAGCTCAAGTACGTGCTCTACGGGTTCTTGATCGCCTCGATCGTGCTCGTCTACGGCCTGGCCACGGCGACCCGCGGCTCCAGGCGCTGGATCGAGACGCCGTTCATGAACTTCCAGCCGTCCGAGCTCGGCAAGGTCCTGCTGGTCGTCGCGCTCTCGGGCTTCATGGTGGACCGGCTGCGCGGCGCCGGCAGCCGCCAGACCACGGCGCGCGTGATGCTGCTCGGGCTGGTCCCGACGATGCTCGTGATGAGGCAGCCTGACCTCGGCTCGTCGCTGGTCTACGTGGTCGGGACGCTCGCGCTGCTGTTCGTCGCCGGCGCCCCGTGGCGCCACTTCGCCGCGCTGGGCGCGCTCGGCGGGGTGGCGATCGCGCTGGCGCTGGTCGCCCTGCCGGCCGCCGGCGTCGAGGTGCTCAAGCCATATCAGGTGGATCGCCTGACCTCCTTCCTGCACCCGTCCGACGTGTCGGGCGAGGAGGGCTATCAGCAGCAGCAGTCCAAGATCGCGCTCGGGTCGGGCGAGAAGGTCGGGCGCGGGATCGACAACGCCACGCAGACCGGCCTCGGCTATCTGCCGGAGCATCACACCGACTTCATCTTTGCGGTGATCGGCGAGACCTACGGGTTCGTCGGCGCCGCACTCGTCCTCTCGCTGTACGCGCTGCTCATATGGCGCGGGCTTCACATCCTCACGATCGCGAAGAACCTGTACGGCGCCCTGATCGCCGGCGGCATCACGATGATGCTGCTCTTCCAGATCTTCGTGAACGTCGGGATGACCGTCGGGATCATGCCCATCACCGGGGTCCCGGCACCGCTTCTGAGCTTCGGCGGCTCGTCGATGCTCGTCACGTTCATGGCCGTCGGCCTGCTCCAGTCGATCCACGCGCAGGCGCGCGAGATCGGCGCCGGCAAGGGCCGGGCCTCCGTCTTCCAATGAGGGATCGTCTTGAAAAAGCAAGTGCTGGTCACCGTCGACCGGGGAGAGACCCGGGTCGCGATGCTGGAGGCTCCGGGCGAGGTCACCGCCGCCCGTAGGTCCCGCCGCCGCAAGAAGGGCGGCCTGCCCACCGGCTACCGCGTCGCCGAGGTCTACTTCGAGCGCCGCGGCGGCCGCTCGATCGTCGGCAACATCTACAAGGGCAAGGTCGACAACGTCCTCCCCGGTCTGGAGGCGGCGTTCGTCGACTTCGGCCTGGAGAAGAACGGCTTCCTGCACGTCGACGAGATCGTGCTGCCGGGCGTCGAGCAGGCCAAGCGCGGTCGCGGCGGCAAGGAGAGCGGCCCACGGATCACCGAGCTGCTCAAGCCGGGCCAGGAGATCGTGGTGCAGGTCATCAAGGACCCGCTCAAGACCAAGGGCGCGCGCCTGACGATGGAGCTGACGATCGCCGGTCGCTACATGGTCTACGCGCCGACCGGGGAAGGCGTCGGCGTCTCGCGCCGGCTGGAGGACTCCGAGCGCACGCGGCTGCGCAACGAGGCCAAGGCGCTCGACCTCGCCGCCGGCGGCGCGATCATCCGCACCGCGGCCCATGGGGCGACGCGCGCGGACTTCGAGCGCGAGCTGAGCTACCTGTTCAAGCTCAACGAGGTGCTGCAGAAGCGCGTCGGCGAGGCGACCGCTCCGGCGCTCGTGTTCCAGGAGGCCGACCTCTCGGTCCGCGTGGTGCGTGACATCTTCTCCGCCCACTTCGAGCGCGCGATCGTCGACGACCCCAAGCAGCACCAGCGGCTCGTCTCGTTCTTCGCCCGCACGGCGCCCGAGCTGGTCGACCGCGTCGAGCTGTGGGAGGACCCGACCAACCTGTTCGACGCCTACGGCGTGGAGCCGGTGATCGAGGGGATGATCTCGCGTCGCGTCGACCTGCCCAGCGGCGGCTACCTGATCATCGACTACGCCGAGGCGCTGACGGTGATCGACATCAACACCGGCTCCTACACGGGCAAGGGCAAGGCCGCGCGCCTGGAGGACACGATCACGCGCACGAACCTGGAGGCGGCCGAGGAGGTCGTCAACCAGCTGCGGCTGCGCGACATCGGCGGCATCATCGTCATCGACTTCATCGACATGGCCCGCGCGCGCAACCGCGACGCCGTGCTGAAGGTCCTGCGCAAGGCGCTCGACGAGGACCGCACCAAGACGTTCGTCGTGGAGATCTCCCCGCTGGGCCTGGTGGAGATGACGCGCCAGAACGTCACCGACGGCGCGCGCGAGATCATGACGAAGAAGTGCCCGACCTGCCACGGCGAGGGCGTCGTGAAGTCCGAGGAGACGATCGCGATCGCGGCCGAGCGGCGGCTGCGCGAGCTGGTCGCCGAGGCCGGCGCCGGCGGGCCGGAGGCCTACCTCGTCCGCATGAACCCGAAGGTCTCCTCCTACCTCACCGCCGACGGCGCGCGCATGCTGCACGCGCTGGAGGACGAGACCCGCCGCTTCTTCCACTTCACCGGCTCGGAGGGCCTGCCGCTCGAGCACTTCGCGGTCGTGCAGGAGGGCGCGCGGGCGGAGATCGAGGAGGAGAGCGTGCCGTTCCGCGAGGGCGAGGAGGTGCACGTCGACATCCTCGAGCCGCACATGTACTCCGAGGACGACGCGGTGGCGAAGGTCGACGGCTACCTGATCGAGGTGACCGACGGCGTCGCCCACGTGGGGGAGAAGATGCTCGTGCGGATCGAGCAGGCGGGCCGCACCGCCGCGCGCGCCGTGCTGGCGGGCGACGCCGCCGCGGTGGCCGCGGCGGCCACCGAGGAGCGGCGCAAGG
>JBPCNM010000430.1:0-10745 GCA_051001255.1 Solirubrobacteraceae bacterium | reverse complement strand
CAGCGTCTCATCGGGACCGATCGCGCCGCCGGCGCCGCGCTTGCCGTACGCGAGGTTCGGCGGAATCGTGATGCGGCGACGGCCGCCGACCCTCATGCCGGCGACGCCTTGGTCCCAGCCCGGAATCACCTGGCCCTTGCCAAGGCCGAACTTGAACGTGTCCCCGCGGTCCCATGAACCGTCGAACTGCTTGCCGGTCGCCCACGAGACGCCGACGTAGTGGACCTCCACGACGCGGCCGGTGACCGCCTCGTCGCCGTCGCCGACGGCGATGTCCTCGAGCTCGAGCTGATACGACGGCGGCTGGTCGGACGGGACTTCGACCTGCGGCTTCTCGTTCGTGGTCATGGGCGGGCACATTGACACCATCCGGCGCGCATGGGCGGTCGCCTCAAGGACAACGGGGCGTCGCTCGAAGCGCTCACCGCGTCGCAGCGCGGCGGTGGTTCACGGACACCCGCTGCTAGCCGCCGCCCAGCACGACGTCGTAGCCGGCGGCGCGCAGCACCTCGACGACGACGTCGCGGTGATCGCCCTGCAGCTCGATGACGCGGTCCTTGGCCGAGCCTCCGACGCCGCAGCGCTTCTTCAACCGCCCCGCGAGCTCGCGGAGGCCGCTGTCGTCGAGCGGGACGCCCGAGATCGTCGTGACCGCCTTCCCGCGCCGGCCGGCGGTCTCCCGGCGGACCTTCACGCGCCCGCCCCCCGTGGGGCCCCTCGCGACCTCCGGTCCGCGCGCGCGGCGCAGGTCGCCGTCGCTGCTCGACCACACGACGTCGCGATCGCGCTCGGCCATCGTGGAGACGGTAGCCGACCGAGCGCCGGCGGCTCGCGATCGCGGCCGTCCGACGACGCCCCACGCCCGTGAACTCGCTCGTCGACATAAGCACAGCATGTGTGTTCATGTCGACGAGCGAATGCTGGGCGGCACCCGCCCAAGCACGGACGGATGCAGGAGCGGCACGTGCGGCCGCCAGCCGGCGCGTAACACGGCGACCAGCGAGGGGGGCGTGATCAGCACCGCTTGCCCGACCGCTGGTCGCGGCGCGCGTACGCCGTAGCCTGCCGGCGTCCAGTGCGCGAGCTCGGTGCCGAGCACGAGCCGGGGCGCGCCGTCGAACAGGACGAACGCGCCGTCGGGAAGCGCGTCGATCGGCGTCTCGCGGTGGCGCTGGCCGCGCGTGCCGGGAGTCACCCGCTCGCCGTGCAGCTGCGCGTCGATCGCGTCCGCGCCGGCCTGGCCCGGGTGCAGCTCGCGCCAGATCGCGCCGAAGCGATCGTAGTCCTCGCGGCGGCAGAGCGCGCACGGGCGATGGCCGGCGGCGAACGCGGTCGCCTCGTCGAGGAAGAACAGCTCGGTGAAGCGTCCGGGCGCCAGCAGCGGCCGGCGCCGCCAGCCGCGGAACTCCAGCCGGCAGGCGATCCAGCGCTTGCCGTCGAAGCGGCGGCGGATGCGGCCGTCCGCGTCGTGCAGGCAGCCGCGATTGCCGTAGACCATGCCGCGTGCGGGGTTCGCGACGAGCGCTCCCAGCGGCGTGACCCGGTTGCGCAGCGTCATGCCCGCACGCGCGCGCCCTCCGGGTCATAGAGCGGCTCGCGCGCGACGCGCCCGGCGACCCACTCGCCGAAGATCTCCACCGCCACCTCCGTGTCGGCCACGGCGTGCTCGGCCGGCAGGTACGCGTAGGCGATCGAGGCGCCGACCGTGTAGCCGTAGCCGCCGCTCGTGACCCGCCCCAGCACCTGCCCGTCGATCGCCACGGGCTCGTTGGAGAGCGCAACGGAGCGCGGGTCGTCGAGCACGAGGCAGCAGAGCCGCGCGCCGCCGGTCTCCTCGCGCACGCGCAGGAGCGCCTCGCGGCCGATGAACTCGCCCTTGCCGGGCTTGACCGCGAAGCCGAGGCCGGCCTGGAACGGGTGCTCGTCGGGCGTGATGTCCGCGCCCCAGACGCGATAGCCCTTCTCCAGGCGCAGCGAGTCGATCGCGCGGTAGCCGCCCGCCGCCAGGCCGTGGTCCTCCCCCGCGCCCCACAGCGTGCGCCACAGCGCGGCGCCGAACTCGGTCGCGCAGTAGAGCTCCCAGCCCAGCTCGCCGACGTAGGTGACGCGCAGCGCGCGCACGGGCACGTCGCCGACGTCGATCTCGCGACAGCTCATGTAGGGGAACGACTCGGTCGAGAGGTCCGCCGTCGTGCAGGCCGCCAGCACGTCGCGAGCGCGCGGGCCCCAGAGCGCGAAGCACGCCCACTGCGACGTCACGTTCGCGACCCGCACGTCGGCCGAACCGGCCGCCGGGAGGTGCGAGCGGATCCAGGCGAGGTCGTGGTTGCCGAACGCGGTGCCGGTGACGATGCCGAAGCGCTCCTCCTCCAGCCGCGTGACCGTGAAGTCGCACTCGATCCCGCCGCGCCGGTTGAGCATCTGCGTGTAGGTGACTTGCCCGATGTTACGTGCGACTACGTTGGCGCACAGGCGCTCGAGGAACTCTGCCGCAGCCGGTCCGCTCACCTCGAGCTTCGCGAAGGATGACTCGTCGAACAGCGCGGCGGCCTCGCGGCAGGCGCGGTGCTCGGCGCCGATCGCCGGCGACCAGTGCATCCCGGCCCAGCCGCGCGGGCGCAGCGACTCGTCGCCGGCCGCCTCGTTCGCCGCGTACCAGTTCACCCGCTCCCAGCCGGACTTCTCGCCGAACACCGCACCGCGGCCCTCGTGCCACGGGTACGCGGGCGACATGCGCAGCGGCCGGCCGGCCGTGCGCTCGTGGTTGGGGTACTTGATGTCGTAGTAGGTCTCATAGACCTCGCGCGTGCGGTCGAGCGAGTAGCGCGGCGAGCGGAAGTGCTCGCCGAAGCGCCGGATGTCCATGTGCCAGAGGTCGAGCGACGGCTCGCCCTCCACGATCCACTCAGCCATCGCCTTGCCGATCCCGCCCGCACCCGCGAGGCCGTGCGCGCAGAACCCCGCCGCGACGTAGAAGCCGCGCACCGACGTCTCACCCATGCAGAACTCGCCGTCGGGCGTGAACGCCTCCGGGCCGTTGATCAGGCGCGTGACCCGGACGTCCTCCATCGCCGGCACGCGCTTGCGCGAGTTCACGACGATCTCCTCGAAGCGGTCCCAGTCGTCCTCGAGCAGGCGGCCGTTGAAGTCGGGCGGGATCTCGTCCAGGCCGCGCCCGCCGTCGCGCAGCGACCACGGCGCGGAGTGGCGCTCGTAGCCGCCCATCACGAGGCCGCCGCCCTCCTCGCGGAAGTAGATCAGCAGGTCGGGGTCGCGCATGGTCGGCAGGTGGGCGGCGTCGCGCTCGCGCTCGCGGAACGGCTGCGTCACGAGGTACTCGTGGGCGAACGGGACGATCGGGATCCGCACGCCCGCCAGCCGGCCGATCTCCGCCGCGTACATCCCGCCGGCGTTGACCACCACGTCGGCCTCGATGTCGCCGCGCTCGGTGCGCACGCGGTGCACGCGGCCGCGGTGCACGTCGATCCCCGTCACGCGCGTGCCGGTGAAGATGCGGCAGCCACCGCGCCGGGCGCCGTCGGCCAGCGCGTAGGTGAGCTGCGAGGGGTCGAGGTAGCCGTCGGTCGGCAGCCACGAGGCGCCGAGGACGCCGTCGGTGACCATCAGCGGGAACTTCTCGGCCGCCTCCTCGGCGGAGATCAGCTCGAGCGGCAGCCCGAACGTCTTGGCCCAGCCCGCCTGGCGCCGGGTCTCCTCCCAGCGCTCCGGGGAGCAGGCCAGCCGGATGCCGCCGCACTCCGTCCAGCCCGGGTCGAACTCGCCGCCGCCGAGCTTCCGGTACAGCTCGACCGAGTACATCATCATCTTCGTCAGGGAGACCGACGAGCGCAGCTGCCCGACCAGGCCGGCCGAGTGGAACGTCGAGCCGCTGGTGAGCTGCGCGCGGTCGAGCAGCACGACGTCGCGCCAGCCCAGCTCGGCGAGGTGGTAGGCGATCGACGTCCCTCCCACGCCACCGCCGACGATCACGCAGCGCGCACTCGAGGGAAGGTCACGACTGATCGCCACGGGCGTCCTCCAGCCAGGTCGGAAAGCGCGGGTCGGCCAGGCCGGCCGCGACGCGCGCGAGATGGTCGTCCGCGTAGGCGGCGAAGTCGAAGTCCAGCGCCGAGATGCCGGCCTGGACGACGCCCCACATGCCCTCGCGGAAGTCGGACATGATCCGCATCAGCCGCAGCGCGGCGAAGCGGCGCGGCGTGCACGGCTCGCTCCAGTATTCGGCGAGCAGCCGCTCGTCGTCGACCTCGGCGAAGCCGTTGTTGACCGAGAGGTTGCCGAGGTCGAAGTAGCGGTCGCCCATCCCCGCGTACTCCCAGTCGACGATCCGCACGCGCGTGCCGTCGTAGAGGAAGTTGGCGCCCAGCAGGTCGTTGTGGCAGGCGACCGGGGCGTGCTCGGGCCCCGTCAGCACCCGCTGGATCGCACGGGCGCCCTCGAGCAGCTCGCCGTAGGCGGCGGGGATCCGCGCGCCGCGCGCCGCGGCGGTGGTGTGGTACGCGTCGACGATCGCGAACGCGTCGAAGCGCGACGGCAGGCGCGGGCCGGCGTGCACCGCGCGCAGCGCGGCGGCGACGTCGCCGAGCAGCGGCGGCGCCTTCAGCTCGTCGGCCGTGAGCGGCCGGCCGGGGATGAACGCCGTGACGAGGCACGGCGGCGTCGCGAGGAACGCCACGACCTCCGGGCCGACGCCCGCGCCGGCCGCCGCCTCGGTCGCCACGCGCTCGGCGGCGCGGTCGATGCCCAGCAGCTCGGTGTCCTTGCCCGGCAGGCGCACCACGACGTCGCGGCCGCCGGCGCGCAGGCGGAAGTTGCGGTTCGTGATGCCGCCGTCGAGCGCCGCCGGCTCGCTCTCGGCCGCCCCGATCAGCGGCTCGAGCGCCGCCAGCGCGGCCGCCAGCTCAGCGTGCACGGGCGAGCAGCTCGTCGGGCACGACGCGGATCACGAAGCGGGCGTGATCCCCGCGGTGCCGGTCGTGGGCGTACTCCACCGGCGTCCCGTCCCGCGCGTACGCGATCCGCTCGACGAACATCAGCGGGCAGCCCTCCGCGACCTCGAGCGCAGCGGCCTCGTGGGACCGCGCGGCGACGGGCTCCAGACGCTCGGTCGCGCTCACCGGCCCCAGGTCGTAGCGATCGCGCATGAGCGCATACAGCGAGCCCGACAGGTCGTGATCGAGCAGGCCGGGGAAGCGCTCGCCGGGCACCCAGGTGTCCTCGAGCGTCATCGGCCGCGGGCCGGCGAGCCGCACGCGCTCGAGCCGAATCACCGGCGCGCCCGCCTCGAGCCCGAGCGCCTGCGCGACGCGATCGGGCGCCGCGCACTGCGCCGCGTCGAGGATCCGCGCGCCCGCCTCGAGCCCCTGGCCCTCGACCTCCTCGGTGAAGCCGGCGACGCGGGTGAGGTCGTGCACGACCTTGGCGGCCTCGCGCACGAACGTGCCGCGGCCCACCCCGCGCTCGACCAGCCCGCGAGCGGCGAGCGAGGCGAGCGCCTGGCGCACCGTCATCCGGCTCACCGACAGCGCCTCGGCCAGGTCGCGCTCCGGCGGGAGCCGCTCGCCGGCGCCGAGCCGGCCCGACTCGATGCGATCCGCCAGCTGCTCCTCGATCTGCACCCACGCCGGCTTCGTCGAGCGCTCCACGACGGACCAGCGGCCGCCGAAGATGCCCGCGTCGAGGCTCGGTTCCGTGCTTGCCATGCTCGCTCCACGCCGATTGGTCTAGACCCATTCGAAGATATGTGACGGCGCGCGGCCGCGCAACCTGAACGGGTCAGACTCCGTTTAGGCTTGGCAGCAGCACCTTTGCCCGGGTACGGTGCGCGCCCATGGCTCCCCTCACGCTCGACGAGCTGCGCACGGCGGTCGACGCCGGCCGGCTCGACACCGTCCTGCTGTGCCTCGCCGACATGGAGGGCCGCCTGCAGGGCAAGCGGCTGACCGGGCGGCACTTCCTCGACGAGGTGCTCGGCCACGGCGCCGAGGCCTGCAACTACCTGCTCGCCGTCGACGTCGAGATGAACACCGTCGAGGGCTACGCGATGTCCTCGTGGGAGCGCGGCTACGGCGACTTCGCGATGAAGCCCGACCTCGACACGCTGCGCATGGTGCCGTGGCTCGAGGGCACGGCGCTGTGCATGGCCGACCTGCAGTGGGCCGACGGCTCGCCCGTCGTCGCCTCCCCGCGCCAGATCCTGCGCGCCCAGCTCGACCGGCTCGCCGCGCGCGGGCTGACCGCCGTGGGCGCGACCGAGCTGGAGTTCATCGTGTTCCGCGACACCTACGACGAGGCCGCGCGCGCCGGCTACCGCGGCCTGCACCCGACCAACCTCTACAACGTGGACTACTCGATCCTCGGCACGTCCCGCGTCGAGCCGCTGATCCGCCGCATCCGCAACGGGATGGCGGGCGCCGGGCTGCGGGTGGAGACCTCCAAGGGCGAGTGCAACCTCGGCCAGCACGAGATCAACTTCGCCTACGGGCCGGTGCTCGAGACCGCCGACGAGCACACGATCTACAAGAACGGGGCCAAGGAGATCGCCGACCAGGAGGGCATGGCGATCACGTTCATGGCGAAGTTCGACGAGCGCGAGGGCAACTCGTGCCACATCCACCTCTCGCTGCGCCGCGACGACGGGACGCCGCTGTTCGCCGACGACGACGCCGCGTTCGAGCGCTTCCTCGCCGGCCAGCTCGCGTGCCTGGAGGAGCTGTGCCTGATGTTCGCGCCGAACGTCAACTCCTACAAGCGCTTCGCGGCCGGCTCCTTCGCCCCCACGGCTGTGGCGTGGGGCGCGGACAACCGGACGTGCGCGCTGCGCGTCGTCGGCCACGGCCCCAGCCGGCGCGTGGAGCTCCGCCTGCCCGGCGCCGACGTCAACCCGTACCTGGCGATCGGCGCCATGATCGCCGCGGGGCTGCACGGCATCGACGCCGAGCTCGAGCTCGAGCCGCCGATGGAGGGCAACGCGTACACGTCGGACAAGCCGCGCGTGCCGGGCGCGCTGCGCGACGCGCGCGACGCGTTCGCCGCCAGCGCGGTGGCCCGCGAGGCGTTCGGCGAGGAGGTCGTCGCGCACTACCTCAACCACGCACGGGTCGAGCTCGACGCCTTCGCGGCGGCGGTGACCGACTGGGAGCGCGTGCGCGGCTTCGAGCGCCTGTGAGGCTCGGCCTGCCGGAAGCCTCGGCGGACGCCGTGTTCGCGCCGGTCCAGTCCCAGACCGCGTTCGAGGAGACGCTGGAGAGGCTGGGGACCGCGATCAAGCTCGGCCTGCTCGAACCGGGCGCGCGGCTGCCCGCCGAGCGCGAGCTGTGCCGCCAGCTCGGAATCTCGCGCTCCACCCTGCGCCAGGCGCTCACCGCGCTGGTGCAGAGCGGCCACCTGCACGCGACCCGCGGGCGCAGCGGCGGAACGTTCGTCGCCCAGTCGCCGCCGCCCGCCCAGGCGCCGTCGACCGCGCTGCTGGCCGGCTGGCGCGACGCGTGCGACCAGCGCCTGGCGGTCGAGCTCGCGGTCGCCGTGCTCGCCGCCGAGCGCGCGGAGCCGGCGGCGCTGGCACCGCTCGACGACCTCGTCGAGGCGATGGACGCGACGCTCGAGGACTTCCCCGGCTTCCGCCAGGCCGACGTGCGCTGGCACATCGGGCTGGCCGAGGCGGCCGGCAGCCAGCGTCTCGTGGCGGCGATGACCGAGGCGCAGGGCCAGATGAGCGACCTCATCTCCTACATCGCCCATCCGCCGGAGCTGCTCGCGTGGACCAACCAGCAGCACGCGAAGATGCTCGCCGCGGTGCGCAGGGGCGACGGCGATCTCGCCCTGCGGATCATGGCCGAGCACCTCAAGGGCACCGAGCACGTCCTGGCCGGCCTGCTGCCGTCCGCTTGACTTCCGTCCGCCCGCCTGCGTACAGTCGCGCCCAATGGGTCGGGGAGCAAACCTTTTACGGAGGAGAGGGACCACCGCATGAGCACGACCACGCCGGGCCGCGACGAGCAGCGGCTGGCCGAGCTGGGCTACTCGCAGGAACTCAGCCGCACGTGGAGCGGCTTCTCGAACTTCGCGATCTCCTTCAGCATCATCTCCATCCTCGCCGGGTGCTTCACCACCTACTACCAGGCGTGGAACAACGGAGGACCGATCGCGATCGCGTGGGGCTGGCCGATCATCTCCTGCGCCATCCTCGTCATCGCGTTCTGCATGTCCGAGTTGGTCTCGGCGTACCCGACCGCGGGCGGCATCTACTGGTGGTCGTCGGAGCTCGGCGGTGCGGTGTGGGGCTGGTTCACGGGCTGGTTCAACCTGATCGGCCTCGTCGCCGTCGTCGCCTCGGTCGACTACGCGTGCGCGACGTTCGCCTCGGCCCTGTTCGCCCTGTGGAGCGTCGACATCGGCGTACTGGACTTCTCGGACGGCGCGGCTCCCGGTCTGGGCGACGTGTTCGTCGTCTTCGCGCTGATCCTCGCGCTGCACGCCGTGATCAACATCTACTCGTCGCACCTGGTCGCCCTGTTCAACAACGTGTCGGTCTGGTGGCACGTAGGTGGCGTCGCGGTGATCGTCGCGATCCTGATCCTCGGCCCGGAGCGCCACGCCAGCGCCGACTTCGTGTTCACCGACACGATCAATAACTCCGGCTTCGGCGGCGGCATGTTCTGGCTCTACGTGCTGCCGCTCGGGTTCCTGCTAACCCAGTACACGATCACGGGATTCGACGCTTCGGCGCACATCTCGGAGGAGACCCACGGCGCCGACGAGTCCGCGCCGAAGGGCGTGTGGCGATCGGTGTTCTACTCCGCCGTGATCGGATGGATCGTCCTGCTGGCGATCACGTTCGCCGCCAGCGACGAGGCCGCGATCACCGAGGCGGGCGGCGGCTCGCTCGCGATCTTCGACGCCGCGCTGTCAGCCACGGCGGCGGAGATCGTGATCCTGATCTCGACCGTCGGACAGGTCTTCTGCGGCATGGCGTGCGTGACGAGCGCCTCGCGGATGACCTACGCGTTCTCGCGCGATCGCGCGATCCCGGGCTGGCGGATGTGGACGCGGCTCAACGCCAACCGTACGCCGGTCGGCGCGGTGCTGTTCGTCTGCGTCGCGGCCCTGGCGATCACGCTGCCCGCGCTCTGGGGCAACGCCGGCGTGCCCGTCGCGTTCCTCGCGGTCGTGTCGATCGCCGTGATCGGGCTCTACATCGCGTACGCGATCCCGATCTACCTGCGGCTGCGCAAGGGCGACGCGTTCGCCTCCGGCCCGTGGACGCTCGGCTCGAAGTACCGCTGGATGTGCACCTTCTCGGTGATCTGGGTGGCGATCATCACGGTGATCTTCTGCCTGCCGTTCACCCCGGCCGCCGTGCCGTTCGGCGACGAGTTCGACTGGAACGCGGTCAACTACGCGCCGATCGCGGTCGGCACGGTGATCCTGGCCGTGGGCCTCTGGTGGCTCGTGAGCGCGCGCCATTCGTTCACCGGTCCGGTGCGTACCGTCGAGTTCGCGGGCGAGGGCCTCGGCGTCCAGAGCGACGAGCCGGCGGAGCCGACGCGGGCCTAGCCGCAAGGCCCAGCTAATCGGACGCCATCCTCTCGTCATGTCCTCCCCACCCGTCATCGGCCTGTGCACCGCCCTGGAGCGCGCCCGCTGGAGCGTCTGGGACACCCAGGCCGTCCTGCTCCCGCGCAGCTACGTCGACGCCGTGCAGTCTGCCGGGGCGATCGCGCTGCTGCTGCCGCCGGATCCGGCGGCGGTCGCGACGCCCGACACGCTGCTCGACCTGCTCGACGGCCTGCTGCTCGCCGGCGGCGCCGACATGGACCCGTCGACCTACGGCGCCGAGCCGCACCCGGCGACGGCCGGCACGGTGCCCGAGCGCGACGCGTTCGAGCTGGCGCTCGCCACCCGCGCGATCGAGCGCGACCTGCCGTTCCTCGGCATCTGCCGCGGCATGCAGGTGATGAACGTCGCGCGCGGCGGCACGCTCAACCAGCACCTCCCCGATGACTACGGCCACGAGGACCACCGCCGCTCGCTCGGCTCGTTCGACAACGCCGACCACGACGTGCGCCTGACGCACGGCTCGCTGGCCGCTCGCGCGGCGCACGCCGAGCTGCACGGCACCAAGTCGCACCATCACCAGGGCGTCGAGCGCGTCGGCGACGGCCTGGAGGTCACCGGCTGGGCGACGCTCGACGACCTGCCCGAGGCGATCGAGGTCCCCGGCAACCGCTTCTCCCTCGGCGTGCAGTGGCACCCCGAGGCCGATCAGACCTCGCCGCTCGTCGCCGCCCTGGTGCAGGAGGCACGCGCCTACCGCGCCGAGCGGCTCCGATCCCAGAAGGAGGCGGCGTGACGCTGACCGTGCTCGAACCCGCGACCGAGGCCGTGCTGGCCGAGATCCCGCGCGCGGGCGTCGAGGAGGCCGACGCCGCCGTCGCGCGCGCCAAGGCCGCCTATCCCGCCTGGCGCGCCATCTCTCCGCCCGACCGCGCGAGGCTGCTGCACCGCCTGGCCGACGCGCTGGCCGGCGCCCAGGAGAAGCTCGCCGTGCTCGAGGCGCGCAACGCGGGCAAGCCGATCGGCGACGCGCGCGGCGAGCTGGGCATGGTCGTCGACACGTTCCGCTTCTACGCGGGCGCGGTCGAGCGCACCCTGGGCGACACGATCCCGGTGGCGGGTGGCGTCGCGATGACGTTCCGCGAGCCGCTCGGCGTCGTCGCGCTGATCAC
>JBPCNM010000429.1:0-19060 GCA_051001255.1 Solirubrobacteraceae bacterium | reverse complement strand
CACCCGGCGCGGCGCGAGCAAGGGAGGCGGCATGACGGACCGGCGGAGCGCACGCACCGGGCGCGGTGGGGCGCCGCAGCGCGCCCACGACGACCAGCGAAACGGAGCGCCACGATGACGACCCCGGCCGCTCCCCACGGCGCCGCGCGCGGGCGCGCAGAGCGGCGGATCGCGGTCGCGATCCACGACGTCGAGCCGGCCACCTTCGAGCGCTGCGCCCTGATCCGCGACTGGCTCGCCGACCACGGCATCGACCGAGCCACGCTGCTCGTCATCCCCGCGCCCGACCTGCACCCGTTCTTCCAGCGCCGTCCGGACCTCGCGGCCTGGTTGCTGGATTGCCGCGACCGCGGCGACGCGATCGCGCAGCACGGCTTCCAACACCGCCGTGCCGGCGCGGGCGGGCGGCTGCGGCGCGTCGACCCGGCGGCCGAGTTCGCCGGCCTGGACGCGGACGCGACGCACGCCAGCATCGCGGCCGGGCGCCGGATGCTCACGCTCGCCGGCGTCGAGCCGCGCGGCTTCGTCGCCCCGGCGTACGCGTACACGCCGGCGCTGCGGCATGAGCTCGCCACCGGCTTCGACTGGTGGGCGACGCTGCTGCGACTCGTCGGCCGCGAGCGGGCCGCGGTCGCGCCGGCGCTCTCGCTGCGCCGCTCCCGGCTCTCGCCGCTGAAGCTGCGCGCGGGCGCGTTCGCGGCCGGCCGCCTGCTCCGGCTCGACCTGCACCCGGCCGACTTCGACCGCCCCCGCCACGTGCTGGCGCTCGAGTCCGTCCTGAGTGGCGCCGGCCGCCGCACCGCGGTGACCTACGACGACCTCTGCTGAGCACGAACCTAAAGCGGGTCTGACCCCGTTTAGGTTGGCCGGGGCCGGGGGAGGCCCGGCTGCAGTGAAGCTGCTCGTCCTCACGCCGGAGCCCGTCGACGCAGACATGCTGCGCGCCACGCTCGGCGCGGAGGTGGAGGGCGCGGAGGTGCTCGTGGTCTCGCCGGCGACCAACCAGTCCAAGCTCGCGTTCTGGGTTTCCGATCCAGACCAGGCGATCGCCGAGGCGGACGCCGCCCAGGAGGAGACGGTGGAGCGGCTCGAGGCGTCCGGCGTCGACGCGGCGGGCGACACCGGCGAGAGCGAGCCCGCGGTCGCGCTGCAGGACGCGCTGGCGACGTTCCCGGCCGATCGGATCGTGGTGTTCTCCCACCCGGACGGCGACCGCGACTACCGCGAGGACGCGGGGTTGGCGGAGGCCGAGGCGCGCGTCGGGATCCCGATCACGCACGCCGTGATCGGCCGCTGACCCGGACCGCCGGGCAGAGGGCTTTCGACAGCCCGCACAATAAACAAATTGGTTCTTGTCCCGATCGTCAGGGGTCGCTAGTGTCGCGCTCCGATGGACTCGGTATACGAAGGCATGCGAGCCGGACGGTTCGGCCCCCGCCCAACGAGCACCACGACGCCTGAGCGCGGCAGCGTCCCGCGCACCAACTCCGTCAGCGCGAGCCAGGCGCGCGCCGCGCGCCGGCGCGAGGCCCGGCGCGACGAGCAGGCCGTCGCCGCGTGGCTGCGCGAGCTCACCGGGCGCACTCGCTGACACCCCCAGTTTTCCGCCTCGCCGCGCGGGTAGACGACCTGGGATGCCCCGCTTGGCATCCTCTTCGGTGACACCTCGGCTCCCCTCGTAGGAGGCTCCATGCCTGACACCCCCTTGAAGCAGCTCTCCGCCCACGGACAGAGCGTGTGGATCGACTTCCTCTCGCGCACGTTCGTGCAGGACGGCGACCTGGAGGCGCTCGTGCGCGAAGGCGTCGACGGCGTGACCTCGAACCCGACGATCTTCCAGTCGGCGATCGCCGACGGCGACGCCTACGACGAGCAGCTGCGCGAGGTGCTCAAGACCGAGACCGAGCCCAAGGAGGTCTTCCTCGCGCTCGCCGTCGAGGACATCCGCGCCGCGTGCGACATCCTGCGCCCGGAGTGGGACCAGGCCGGCGAGAACGCCCGCGACGGATGGGTCTCGCTCGAGGTCGACCCGAACCTCGCGCACGACACCCAAGGCACGATCGACGAGGCCAAGCGCCTGCATGCGCTCGTCGACCGTCCCAACCTGTTCGTCAAGATCCCGGCGACCAGTGAGGGGCTCCCCGCGATCGAGGAGTCGATCGCTGCGGGCATCCCGATCAACGTCACGCTGATCTTCTCGCTCGAGCGCCACCGCGAGGTGGCGGAGGCCTACATCCGCGGCGTCCAGCGCTTCGCCGACGCCGGCGGCGATCTCAGCCGGATGGCGTCGGTCGCCTCGTTCTTCGTCTCGCGCGTCGACTCCGAGGCCGACAAGCGCCTAGAGGAGGTCGGCGGGCACGACGAGCTCAAGGGCACGCTGGCGATCGCCAACGCCAAGCTCGCCTACGAGACCTACAAGCACCTCTTCGCCGGCGACGACTGGGATGCGCTGAGGTCCAAGGGCGCCTCGGCGCAGCGCTGCCTGTGGGCGTCGACCTCGACGAAGAACCCCGACTACCGCGACGTGCTCTACGTCGAGGAGCTGATCGGGCCCGACACGGTCAACACCATGCCGCGCGAGACGGTCGAGGCGTTCCTGGACCACGGCCGGGTGCGCGACTCGCTCGAGGAGGACGTGGACGGCGCGCGCCGCACGCTGGAGGCGTTCAAGGCCGCAGGCATCGACTATGACGACGTCGTGGAGACGCTCGAGCGCGAGGGCGTGGAGAAGTTCGCCAAGTCGTTCAAGCAGCTGTTCGCCGACGTCGAGGCCAAGCGCGACGGATTCGTTCCGGCATGAGTACGCAACCGGTTCGAGGCGTGACGATCGCGTCGCCGCGCGCATGCGGAGCAGTGGCATGAGCGCGAACCGCTGGCGCGAGCTCGGGCAACAGCTGCGGGTGGACTCCGTGCGCTGCAGCAACGCAGCGGGCTCCGGGCACCCGACGTCGTCGATGTCGGCCGCCGACCTGATGGCGGTGCTGCTCGACGGCGGCTATCTGCGCATGGACACGCAGAACCTGGACAACCCCACCAACGACCACCTGATCTTCTCCAAGGGCCATGCCTCGCCGCTGTACTACTCCGTCCTGAAGGCGGCGGGGATCATCGACGACGAGGAGCTGCTGACCTTCCGGCGCTTCGACTCGCGCCTGGAGGGCCACCCCACGCCGCGGATCCCGCCGACCGACGTGGCGACGGGGTCGCTGGGACAGGGGCTGCCGATCGCGGTCGGCGTCGCGCTCACGGGCAAGAAGCTCGACCGGCTGCCGTACCGCGTCTGGTGTTTGTGCGGCGACTCCGAGATGGCCGAGGGCTCGATCTGGGAGGCGTTCGAGCACGCCGCCTTCAACGGCCTGGACAACCTCACCGCGATCATCGACGTCAACCGCCTCGGGCAGACGCGCGAGACGATGGTCGGCTGGGACCTAGACCGCTACAAGCGGCGCGCCGAGGCGTTCGGCTGGCACGCGATCGCGATCGACGGTCACGACGCCGACGCGATCGGCGCGGCACTCGAGGAGGCCGTCCAGACCACCGGCATGCCGACCGTGATCATCGCCCAGACCACGAAGGGCAAGGGCGTCAAGGCTGTCGAGGACCTGCCCGACAAGCACGGCAAGCCGCTCGACGACCCCGAGGCGGCGATCGCGGAGCTGGGCGGCGAGCGCGACCTGCAGGTGCAGCTCGCGCAGCCCGAGGCCGGCGAGCCGCACGCGTTCGCGATCGGATCCCACCCGCCCGAGCTGCCGTCGTGGGAGCTCGGCGAGCAGGAGGCGACGCGCAAGGCCTACGGCGAGGCGCTCACCGCGCTCGGCGGGCAGCGCGGCGATGTCGTCGCGCTCGACGGCGAGGTGTCGAACTCCACGCACTCGGAGCTGTTCCGCAAGGCCCACGAGGACCGCTACTTCGAGATGTTCATCGCCGAGCAGCAGCTCGTCGCCGCCGCCGTCGGCATGCAGGTGCGCGGCTGGGTCCCGTTCGGCTCGACGTTCGCGGCGTTCCTCTCGCGCGCCTACGACTTCATCCGCATGGCGGCGATCTCGCAGGCCGACATCCGCCTGTCGGGCTCGCACGCCGGCGTCTCGATCGGCGAGGACGGCCCGTCGCAGATGGCGCTGGAGGACATGGCGGCGCTACGAGCGATCCACGGCTCGACCGTGCTGCACCCGTCCGACGCCAACCAGACCGCCAAGCTCGTGGCCGCGATGGCCGACCGCAAGGGCATCTCGTTCATCCGCACCCTGCGCGGCAAGACGGAGGTGCGCACGCCGGCCGCCGAGGACGTGGCGATCGGCGGCTCGCGCGTCGTGCGCGAGGGCGACGATGTCGCGATCGTGGCGTGCGGCATCACCGTCGACCAGGCGGTCGCGGCGGCCGAGACGCTGGCCGGCGACGGGATCGAGGCGCGCGTTATCGACTGCTACTCGATCAAGCCGATCGACGCCGGGACGCTGCGCGCGGCGGCGCGCGAGTGCGGCGCGATCGTCACCGTCGAGGACCACTGGCCCGAGGGCGGGCTGGGCGACGCGGTGCTGGAGGCGCTGGCCGAGGCCGAGGACCGCCCGCCCGTGCGCAAGCTCGCGGTGCGAGAGATGCCCACGTCGGGCTCACCCGACGAGCTGCTGCACTGGGCCGGGATCGACGCGGAGGGCATCGCCGGCGCGGCGCGCACGCTGGCGCGCGAGAAGGTCGGCTAGCGCGATAGACCCGGATCAGCTCGTGAACAAGGCGGCGTAGGCGCTCAGGGCCGGCTGTCCGCCCAGGTGCGCATAGAGGACGGTCGCGTCGCGGTCGATCTCGCCACGCGACACGAGGTCGATGAGCCCGGCCATCGACTTCCCCTCGTAGACGGGGTCGGTGATCATCCCCTCCAGGCGGCCGGCCAGGCGGATCGCGGCGAGCGTCTGCTCGTCGGGGATGCCGTACGTGCCGGCGTGGTAGCGGTCGTCGAGGACGATCTCGTCGTCGCGCAGGTCGCGGCCGAGCGCGATCAGCGCCACCGTCGCGCGTGCGATCCTGGCGACTTGGTCGCGCGTCTCTGCCGGCGCGGCCGAGCCGTCGATGCCGATCACGCGCCGCTCGCGCTGCCCGCCCGCGAAGCCGGCGATCATCCCGGCCTGCGTGCTGCCGGTCACCGCGCACACGACGATCGTGTCGAAGAAGACGCCGAGCTCGCGCTCCTGGGCTTCGACCTCGAGCGCCCAGCGCGCGAAGCCCAGGCCGCCGAGCCGGTGGTCCGACGCGCCCGCCGGGATCGCGTACGGCGTCTTGCCCCGCGCCTCGACGTCGGCGAGCGCCTGCTCCCAGCTCTCCTTGAACCCGATGCCGAAGCCGGCGTCGACCAGCCGCACGTCGGCGCCCATGATGCGGCTGAGCTGGATGTTGCCCACCCGGTCATAGACGACGTCGGGCCAATCGACCCAGCTCTCCTGCACGAGCACGCAGTCCATGCCGGTCCGGGCCGCGGCGGCCGCCACCTGGCGCGTGTGGTTCGACTGCACTCCGCCGATCGAGACGAGCGTGTCGCAGCCCTGGGCCAGCGCGTCGGCGACGAGGTACTCGAGCTTGCGCAGCTTGTTGCCGCCGTAGGCGAGACCGCTGTTGCAGTCGTCGCACTTCGCCCACACCGCCGCGCCGCCCAGATGCGCGGTCAGGCGGTCGAGGCGATGGACGGGCGACGGGCCGAACAGCAGCGGGTGGCGCGCAAACGGGTCGAGGTTCATGAGATCGAGCTAGACCGCCCAGCCGCCCGACTCGCGCAGCGTGTTCGGGCCGCCCTGGAACGGGATCCCGTCCGGCGGCTCGACGTCGCCGGCGTAGGCCTCGGCGTCGTCGCGCGGCACGTAACCCAGCGCCGGCGGCAGGTCCCACCAGCCGCGCGTGTTGGCCGAGACGCCGTAGACCGCGAGGAAGCCGTCGACCGGCCCGGTGAGCGCGGCGCGCAGCAGCCGGCGCGCGTCCCGCGGGCTGAGCCAGGTGGAGAGGTCGCGCGCGGTCCGCGGGCGGTCCTCGAACGTGCCGATCCGCAGCGCGACGACCTCGAGCCCGAACTTGTCGGCGTACATCCGCCCCAGCGCCTCCGAGAACGCCTTGGTCGCGGCGTAGAGGCCGTCGGGGCGCGGGGTCGCGCTGCCGTCGAGCCGTTCGCCCGCCGCGTAGAAGCCGGTCGCCCGCCCCGAACTGGCCGCCACGACGCGGCGCGCCCCGGCGCGGCGGGCCGCCTCGTAGACGTGGAACGCGCCGTGCAGGTTGGGCCCGGCGAGCACGTCGAACGCCGCCTCGTCGGCCACGGCTCCGAGGTGCACGACCGCCTCGCAGCCCGCCGCGAGCCCGTCCCACGGCGCTGGGTCGGCGAGCTCGGCCCGCACGGAGCGCTCCCCGGGGGCGAGGTCCCCGACATCGACGCGGTCGGTCAGCACGACCTCGTCGGCGAGCTCGCGCAGCACGGGCCGCACCGCCGTCGCGATCCGCCCGGCCGCACCGGTGAGCAGGAGCCGCTTCACGCCGGCAGCTCCTGCTCGAGCTCGAGCACCCCGGTGAAGCAATCGCCGTGCTCGGCCACGCGGGCGAGCACCTCGTCGCTGGTGAACGCGAGCTCGTCGGGATCGCGCGAGCGCAGCACGGCCTCGACCTCGTCCCACGTGACCGGCGTGGAGACCGTCGGGCGGTCGCGCGCCCGCAGCGAGTACACGGAGACGGTGGTCTTGTGCTCGTCGTTCTGGCTCCAGTCGATCAGCACCTTCCCCGTCCGCAGGTCCTTGCGCATCTCCGACACGATCAGCTCGGGATGGCGGCGCTCGAGCACCTGCGCGACGCCCTGCGCGAACGGCTTGGTCGCGGCGTAGGTGGTCGGCGTGTTGAGTGGAACGTAGAGCTGCATGCCCTTCGAGCCCGAGGTCTTCGGATACGCGACGAGGCCGAAGTGGTCGAACGCGTCGCGCAGCCGGCACGCGACCTCCGCGCACTCGACGATCGTCGCGGGCGGTCCGGGATCGAGGTCGAAGGCCAGCATCGTCGGCGCCTTCGGCGCGGCGGCGAGGGCGAGCGGCGTGTGCAGCTCGAGGTCGGCAAGATTCGCGAGCCACACGATCGTGGCCAGGTCGTCGACGAGGCAGTAGTCGATCTCGCGACCGTTCTGGCGCGAGTAGACCCCCGCCGTGCGGACCCAGTCGGGCCGGTGGCCGGGGCACTGCTTCTCGTAGAAGTAGTCCCCCTCCACGCCGTTGGGATAGCGCTTGAGCGTCAAGTGGCGCCCGCGCAGGTGCGGCAGCAGGACCGGCGCGACGCGTGTGTAGTAGTCGATGACCTGGCCCTTGGTGAAGCCGGTCGCGGGATAGAAGACCTTGTCGAGGTTGGACAGCGAGAGCGTGCGCCCCTCCACTTCCACGTCCACGCGCTTGGTCGCCACGCCGAGGACCGTACTAGCCGGCTTCGAGGGCCTCGACCGCGCGGCCGCGGCCGAAGAAGTCCCACACCTCGACGACGTTGCCCTCCGGATCCTGGACGTAGATCGACCGGTCCCCGCCGTCGTGCCCCTCCGGCCCGCGCACGGAGGCGCCGAGGGCGCGCAGCCGCTCGCGCAGCGCGTCCAGGCGCCCAGGCGCGGCCGAGAACGCGAAGTGCACGTGGCGGCCGCCGCGGTCGCCGAACTCCTTCTCCCCCGGCGACCACAGCCCGAGCCGCGCGTGCTCGCCGGCGGCCAGCCACACGCGGTCGTCCTCGCGGGCCAGCACCTCCAGTCCGAAGCCGTCGGTGTAGAAGCGCTCCAGCGCGGCGAGGTGGCGCGTCTCGAGGGTCAGCTCGGCGAAGCCGTCGGTGAGGGGATCCATGGTTCGCCGCGCATACCCGCGGGTAGCCCGCTCGCATGCCCCTGACACTCGAGATTCCGACGCCGTCCGATCCCGTGGGCCCCGTCGTGCCGGACACCCCGACGGTGCCGGCCGACCCGGTGCCCGGCCCCGAGGCGCCCGATATGCCGCCCGGTCCCGACGCGCCTGAGCCGAACGACCCGCTGCCGCCCGCGCCCGACGGCCCCGTCGTGCCGTCGCCCGACCCCGGCGGTCCAGAGGTCAGTTGAACGCCGCGCCGTTCGCGGCCGACACCGGCTTCTCGTTCGCCGATCCCTTCGCGGTCGGCATCCTCTTCATCGGCTTCGCGGTATTCGCCGCGGTCGGCGCGCTGTCGCACCAGCACGAGCGCGCGTTCTCGGCGAGCCTCATCTACCTGGTGCTCGGCTGCTGCGCCGCCGCCGTCATCGACGTCTCCGGCGTGGGCTGGATCGACCCGATCGCCGACGTCTCGCTGGTCGACCACCTGACGGAGGTCGCGGTCATCGTCGCCCTGTTCTCGGCGGGCCTGAAGCTCGACCGGCCGCTGACCTGGCGCGCGTGGGGCACGACCGTCCGCATGCTGCTGGTCGCCATGCCGGTGACGATCGGGCTCATCGCGCTGCTCGGTTCGCAGCTCCTCGGACTCTCGTCAGCAGCGGCCCTGATGCTCGGCGCGTGCCTGGCGCCCACGGATCCCGTGCTCGCCGGCGACATCGGCGTGGGCCCGCCCGGCGACGAGGACGAGCATGAGCCAAACTTCGCGCTCACCTCGGAGGCCGGCTTCAACGACGGTCTCGCCTTCCCCTTCGTCCTCGCGGCGATCTCGATGGCGGTCGGCACGGGCTCGGGCTGGGTGGGCGAGTGGATCCTCGCCGACGTCGTCTACGCGATCGCCGCCGGCGTCGCGATCGGCGCCGCCAGCGGCGTAGCGGCGGCATGGAGCGTCAAGCGCCTGCGCGATCACGAGCTGCTCGCGCCCGCGTTCGACGGCTACCACGCCCTCGCCACCGTGCTCGTGATCTACGGCCTCGCCGAGGTGGCGGGCGCTTACGGCTTCCTGGCGGCGTTCGCCGGCGGCCTGGCGTTCCGTCGCTACGAGGCGGATCACGAGGTCAACGGCCGCGTGCACGACGGGTCGGAGCTGGCCGAGAAGCTGCTCGAGCTCGCCGTGATCCTGCTGCTCGGGTCGCTGCTCACGGTGACCGGGCTGTCCGTCCCCGGCTGGGAGGGCTGGCTGCTCGCGGCGCTCGTCATCGTCGCGGTCCGGCCGCTGGCGTGCGTCGTGGCGCTGGCCGGTTCGCAGCTCGACGGTCCGAGCGAGAAGACGTTCGTCGCCTGGTTCGGGATCCGCGGCGTCGGCTCGCTGTTCTACATCGGCGTCGCGGTCGACGCGGGCGTGTTCGAGCAGAGCGAACGCGATCTCATCCTGTGGACGGTGATCGCCTGCGTCCTGCTCTCGATCGTGGTCCACGGCATCTCCGCCGGCCCGTCGACGCGGCGCATGCTCGCCGCTCGGCGCGACGCGTCTGCCCACGCAGGCCAAGGCTAGGCGGCGACCTTCTCCAGCGCAGCCGAGTCCTCGCGCTCGCTGATGAGGTCGAGTACCGCCGCCTCGAGCTCGGGCTGATGGATCGGCAGGTCGCCGGGCCGTAGGTCCGCGGCCACCCGCTCCAGCGCGGGGCGGATCGTGAGCCGGGCGTCGAACGCGTCGAACACCCGCGGGTCGATGTAGGACGCACGGCAGACGGCGGGCGTGTTGCCCAGGTAGCCGGCCACCTCGCAGATCGCGCGGTTCACGGCGCGCTTGCGGGCCGTCTTGGTGCGCGCCGACTCGCCGGAGACGGCCAGCGCCACGGCCGCGAGCGCTGTCGCGTTCCAGGTGCGGAAGTCCTTGGCCGAGAAGTCGCCGCCGGTCGCGTCCTTGAGGTAGGCGTTGATGTCCTCGGAGCGCACGTCGCGCCAGCGGCGGCCCTCCTTGAAGGCGAGCAGCTCCGGTCCCCCGCCGCGCCGGCGCTTGAGCGCACCGACGATCTCGCACAAGCGCTCGTCGAGGATGCCCTGGTGACGGCGCTGGCCGCTCTTGGCGGGGTAGTCGAAGACCATCACCCCGCCGTCCTCGATCGTCACGTGCTCCTTGCGCATCGTCGCGATGCCGTAGGACTCGTTCTCGGCCGCGTACTCCTCCGAGCCGATGCGGAAGAAGCCGCGCTCGAGCAGGCGCACGGCGGCGGCCAGCACGCAGGCCCGGCCCAGCTTGGCGCAGTCGCCGAGGTCGCGGTCGATCCCGCGGCGGAGCGCCGGCAGCGCCTTGGCGAAGCGGACCATGTCCTCGAACTTCTCGCCGTCGCGGCGCGTGCGCCAGGCGTCGTGGTAGCGATACTGCTTGCGCCCGGCGGCGTCGGTGCCCGTCGCCTGCAGGTGCCCGCGCGGATACGGGCAGATCCAGACGTCCTGCCACGCCGGGGGGATCGCCAGCTCCGCGATGCGCTCCAGGACCTCGGGCTCGTCCACCCGCTCGCCCTCGTCGTCGACGTAGGTGAAGCCGCGGCCGCGGCGCTTGCGCCGGATGCCGGGGCCCGAGCAGTCGGTGCGGCGCAGTCGAGGTGCCATGTGGGCGTTCTTCCCCTCGCGCGGGGCTTTACGCTTCCCGTCGTGGCGCACCTCTCCCTCGAGACCTCGCTGACCGGCCGCACGGCGGTGATCGCGCTCACCGGCGAGCTGGATCTGGCGGGCGCCGGCGCCCTCGAGCAGGAGCTGGCCCGTCCGGAGGCGAACGCCGCGGACGCCGTGGTGGTCGACCTGCGCGGGGTCGATTTCATGGATTCCAGCGGCCTGCGGGTGATCGTCGTGTCGATGCAGCGCACGCAAGCGCGCGGTCGCCGGTTTGCGCTGGTCCCCGGCGCGGCACAAGTGATGCGAGTGTTCGACGTCACGCGCATGCGGGAACGGCTCGACTTCGTCGACGATCCCCGGGAGGTGGACGGCCCGTCATGAGATACGAGGTCGACCTCACGCGCGATCCCGATTCCGCCTCCGAGGCGCGGCGGGCGCTCGGCGAGGTCTCCGACCACCTCTCCCCGCGCCGGCTCGAGGATGCGCAGCTGCTCGTCTCCGAGCTGGTCACGAACGCGATCCGCCACGCGGACCTCGACGACGACGCCGTGATCAAGCTCGTCGTGATGACCAGGGACCGCGCGCTGCGGATCGAGGTCTGCGATCCCGGACAGGGCTTCGAGGTGACCGAGCCCGTGCCCGACCCGGCCCGCCCCTCGGGCTGGGGGCTCTACCTCGTGCGCGAGCTGTCGGACCGCTGGGGCGTCGACCGCCACACCGGGACGCGCGTGTGGTTCGAGCTCGACCGCGAGGCCGCGTAGCGCTATCGTCCGTCGCGGCCCTTTCGGGCCATCGCATGCGTGAAGCTCGCTGACAGCCGCCACGAGTAACCGCCCGGTCCTCTGAGATCGGCGGCCGCGGCCGTCCTCGACCCGCTTCTAGACCGCGTCTCGAAGGAGCCCGCATGCCGTCGACCCTGCTCGACGCCCGCACCATCACCCGCCGCCACGCGGCACGGACCGTGCTCGACGGCGTCGACCTGCGCGTCGACGCGGGCAGCCGCGTGGGCGTGATCGGCCCGAACGGAGCCGGCAAGTCGACGCTGCTGCGCATCCTGGCCGGGCTGGAGGCACCCGACGCGGGCACCGTCGACCGCCGCGGGAGCGTCGGCTACCTGCCTCAGCTCGCCGACCGCGCCGCGGGCCGCGCCACCGTACGCGCGACGATCCTCGAGCGGATCGGCGTCCGCGGCGCCGGCCGCGAGGTCGACCGGCTGGCGGCGGCGCTGGCGGCCGGGTCGCTCGACGCGATCGAGCCGCACGCGGCGGCGCTGGACCGCTGGCTCGAGCTTGGAGGCGCCGACGCCGAGGCGCGGCTGGGCGCAGCCGCCGCCGAGCTCGACCTGGATCCGGCGCTGTTCGATCGCCCGCTGCGCACCCTCCGGCGGCCAGGCGGCGCGGGCCGGCCTCGCCGCCCTGCGCGTCGCGCGCTTCGACGTCGTCCTGCTCGACGAGCCCACCAACCACCTCGACGCCGACGGCCTGGAGCGGCTGCGCGGGCTCGTCGCCGCGGCGCGCGGCGGCGTCGTGCTCGTCTCGCACGACCGCGCGCTGCTGGCCGAGGTCGCCGGCACGGTGGTCGAGCTGGACGCCCGCACCGGTGGTGCGGCCCATCACGCCGGCGGCTGGGACGCCTACGAGCGCGAGCGCGACGCGGCGCGGCGGCGGGAGCGCACGGAGTTTGAGCAGGCAATGGCGCGGCGCACGCAGCTCGCCGCCGCCGAACCGCGAGACGCGCCGGCGGGCGGCCGCCAGCGCCGGCCGCGCTCGCAGCGGCGCGCACGACAACGACAAGCATTCGAAGGAGTGGGTGACGACGCGCGCCGAGGAGATGATGGGCCGCGCGCGCAAGATGGGAACGCGGGCCGAGCGGATCGAGCTGCCCGACGCCCCGTGGGAGCACCGGGCGCTGCGGCTCCGGCTCACCCCGGCCGAGCGCCGCGGCGCCTGGGTCGTGACGCTCGAGGGTACGGTCGCGCGGCGCGGCGGGTTCACGCTCGGGCCGCTCGACCTCGCGATCGCCCACGGTGAGCGCGTGCTGGTGAGCGGCGCCAACGGGACGGGCAAGTCGACGCTGCTCGGCCTCCTCGGCGGGCGCATCGAGCCGGTGGCCGGCCGGCGGAGCGCCGCGCCGGGCGCGGTCGTCGCGCAGCTCGGACAGGACCGTGACGCACTGGCGGGGCAGCGCGTGCTGGCGGCGCAGGTGCGCGAGCTCACCGGCCTCGGGGACGCCGCGGCGCGCACCGCGCTCGCCGCGTTCGGGCTCGAGGCCGACGCAGCCGAGCGGTCGTCCGCGACGCTCACGCCCGGAGAGCGCACACGCGCCGAGCTGGCCGTGCTCGCCCACCGGCGCGCGACGTGCCTGCTGCTCGACGAGCCGTCCAACCATCTGCACATCGAGTCGGTCGAGGTGCTCGAGGCGGCGCTGGAGGCGTGGCCGGGAGCGCTCGTCGTCGCCACCCACGACCGCCGGCTGCGCGCGGCGCTGCGGCTCGACCGCGAGGTGGCGCTGTGACGCGGCGGCCCCGGGCTACTTCTTCGCCGCGGCCTGCTTGCGCGGCGCGGACTTCTTCTTCGGCTCCGTCTTGCCGTTGCTGTCGCCGTCGCCCTTGACCGCGGCGAGGCTCGCCTCCAGGGCGGCCATCAAGTCGGGCACCTTCTTGGGCTGCGGCGCCTCGGGCTGCACCGCGATCTCCTCGCCCGACGCCTTGCGCTCGACCAGCTCGAGCACCTTCTCGCGGTACTCGTCGCGGTACTTCTCGGGCGCGAAGTCCGAGGAGAGCGAGTCGATCAGCTGCTGGGCCATCTTCAGCTCGCGGTCGGAGATCTTGAGCTCCTTCTCGGCGGGCAGGTCGTCGATCGCGTCGGGCGAGACCACCTCGTCGGCGAACACCATCGTCTCCATCATCAGGGCGCGCCCGAACGCGGGGCGGATCGCCACCAGCTGCTCCTTGGAGCGCAGGACGACGCGCGCGATCGCGACCTTGTCGGCCTCCTCCATGGCGTGCAGCAGCAGGCCGTAGGCCTTCGTCGCGCCCTTGTCCGGGACCAGGTAGTACGGGTGGTCGTAGTAGACCGGGTCGATCTCGGCGAGGTCGACGAAGTCCTCGATGTCGATCGTGCGGCTCTTCTCCGGGTCGAGCGCCTCCAGCTCCTCGGGGGTGATGACGACGTAGTGCTCCTTGGTGAGCTCGTAGCCCTTGACGATGTCATCGTAGGCCACCTCGTCGCCGGTGCTGGAGTCGACCCGCTTCTGGGCGATCCGGGTCCCCGTCTTGCCGTTGAGCTGGTGGAAGCGCACGGTCTTGCGGCTCACCGACGAGTACAGCTTCACGGGCACGTTGACGAGCCCGAAGGAGATGGCACCGCTCCAGATCGACCGAGGCATGAGCACATTGTCCTACCCCGAACCGGAATCCGGCAACACCCGCACGGCCGCTTGCGCGAGATGGACGACCACGACCTCCCAATGGCGCTCGCCGCCGGTCACCGTGCGGCGGTGCAGCGCCCGCTCGCGGGCAAGTAACGTCGCCGAAGGCGAGCGGCGAGGAACGAGCGCGCTCGCCTGGCAGGCGAAACCTGACACCGAAGGCGAGCGGCGAGGAACGAGCGCGCTCGCCTGGCAGGCGAACCCGGATTCCGACGCGAAACCGAACAGCGTGCCCATGGGGTCCTCCGGCAGCGCCACGTCGTACGCGTAGGCCACGAGCGCGTCGGGGGCGAGGAGCTCGAGCGCTGCGGCGACCGCCGCCGGGGGCAGGTGATCGCCACCGACCGACCCGACGCACGCAAGCGCATTGGGGCGCGCGTCGCGGACGATGCGCTCCTCCTCGGCGCTCAACGCGCACAGGTCGGCGGCCAGATAGCCGCCGTAGACGCCCGGGCGGTCGCGCAGGGCGGCGTCACGTGCCGCCGGAAGGATGTCGAGCCCGACCACGGGCCGCATGCCGAGCGCGGCGAACGCCTCGCCGGACACGCCGTTGCCGGCCCCGACGTCGAGGATCCGCACGTCGCCCGGCGCCCACCCGATCCGCGCCGCAGCGCCCGCGAGCAGCTGCGCCATGCGCCCGGGCGTCCGGCAGCCGAGCCGGTGGTGCACGATCTCCTCGTAGAGCCCGGGCACGGCGTAGACGCGTTCGTAGTCGTGGATCCGCAGCTCGTCGACGCGACCGTCGCCGAACTCCACCGCGACCAGCTCGCCGTCCGCCTCGCGGGCGGGCTGGGGCGGGAAGCGGACGGTGAACACGCGGCGGATCGTGTCAGGCGACGCCGGCGCCCGCCGAGATCTCGCGCACCTCGTCGTCCGTGAGCGACAGCTCGACGGCGCGGGCGGAGTCCGCGATCGTCTCCGGGCGCGAGGAGCCGGGGATCGGGATCACGGTCGGGCTGAGCGCGAGCAGCCAGGCCAGGACGACCTGCTGGGGCGAGGTGTCGTGACGCTCGGCGGTCTGCTTGACCGGGGAGACGTCCCCGTTGGCGCCCGCCTTGCCGATCCCACCCAGCGGCGACCAGGGCAGGAACGCGAGCCCGCGCTCGGTCGCCGCGGCCAGCTCGCCCTGCTCGACCGGCACCGTGAAGTCCAGCGCGAGCTGGTTCTGCACGCTGACCAGATCGACGATGCCGAGCGCCTCGTCGAGCTGCTCCACGCTCGCGTTGGAGACGCCGAGCCAGCGGACCTTGCCCTCGTCCTGCAGCTCCTTGAACGCGCCGATCGACTCGGCGTAGGGCACCTTGGGATCGGGACGGTGGAACTGGTAGAGGTCGATCACGTCGGTCTCGAGCGCCGCCAATGACGCCTCGCAGGCGGCGCGGATGTGCTCGGGGCGGCCGTCGAGCCCCCACGCCCGACCGTTGCGGACGTGCCCGCCCTTCGTCGCGACGATCACGCCGTCGCGGCGGCCGCGCAGCGACTTGGCGATCAGGCGCTCGTTGTGGCCGACCTCGGACTGGTCGGAGGCGTACGCGTCGGCGGTGTCGATCAACTCGACGCCGGCGTCGAGCGCGGCGTGGATGGTGCGGATCGCCTGGTCCTCGTCGGGCCGGCCCTCCACGGAGAGTGGCATGGCGCCCAGCCGATCGCGAAGACCTGGGCGTCGCCCAGCGTGCGTGTCGTGGTCATGGGTCCCGGTTACCCGAAACGCACGTCTTCGGGCGCCACGTCGTCGCGCAGCCCCCGGTAAGACGGCTGGCGCAGCGTCCCGGCCTGGGTGCGCTCCGTGTAGTCGACGCGGGCCACCAGCCGGGGCTCGACGAAGCGCGTGAGCTTCGGCGGCTGGCGGCCGGCGAACGGGCTGCCCGCGCGCGCGAGCGGCTCGAGCAGGCCGCCGAGGCGCACCAGCTCGGCCTGGGTGAACCCGGTGCCGACGCGGCCGGCGTAGCGGAGCACGCCGTCGCCGTCGGGGATCCCGATCACGAGCGCGCCGAGCCGGCCCGCGCGGCCGCCCTCGCCGGGCAGCCAGCCGCCCACGACCACGTCGGAGGAGCAGATGTTCTTCACCTTCACCCAGCCCGACGTGCGCCGGCCGGGCGTGTACGGGCAATCCAGGCGCTTGGCGATCACGCCCTCGAGCTGCTGGGCGCGCGTCAGCTCCACCAGCGCGGCGCCGTCGCCGACGTGGTGCGCGGGCGCCTGCCAGGTCGGGCCGGCCAGCGCGAGCTCGGCCAGCGCCGCGCGGCGCTCGTCGTAGCGCAGCCCCATCAGCGAGCGCCCGTCGAGGTAGAGCAGGTCGAACGCGATGTAGTGCACGGGGTCCTCCCGTGCCAGGCGCCGCACCGCATGGTCGGAGCCGAGGTGCATCCGGCCCTGGAGCTTCTGGAAGCTCGGGCGCGCGCCGTCGAACGCGACCACCTCGCCGTCGAGCACCACCTCGCGGCCGGCCAGCGCCTCGGCGATCGGGCGCAACTCCGGGTAGCGCGCAGTGACGTCGCGGCCGCTGCGGGCCTGCAGGACGAGCCGGCCGCCCTGGACGAACGCGATCGCGCGCACGCCGTCCCACTTGATCTCGAACGCCCAGCGGCCGTCGTCGGGCGGCAGCGGCCCGGTCTTGGCGAGCATCGGCTGGAGCTCCTCGGGCATCGGCTCGCGCTCCGGGTCCTCCGCCGGGTCCATGCGGTGGATCATCCAGTCCGCTTCTGAGGTCCGGAACAACACGTAGCGGCCGCGCACCCGCTCGCCGTGGAACGTGACCATGACCTCGTCGTTGCGGAACTTGTGCTCCTCGTAGGTGCCGTGGTCCCAGATCTTCATGGTGCCGGCGCCGTACTGCCCGGCCGGGATCTCACCGTGGAAGTCGAGGTACTCGAGCGGGTGGTCCTCGGTGCGGACCGCGAGGTGGTTGCGCTCGGGCCCGGGCGGGATCCCGCGCGGCACCGCCCAGGACGCGAGCACGCCGTCGTGCTCGAGCCGCAGGTCCCAGTGCAGGCGACGGGCGTGGTGCTCCTGGACGACGAAGCGGGGCGCGTCGGCGGGGCGGCCGGGCGCCCCGGCGTCCGCGGCCGGCTCGGGTGTAGCACCGGGGTCGCGCTTCTCCCGGTAGCGCTCCAGCCGATCGACCATCGACGACTCCTACCCCGACTTCGCGTGCAGCGATCATGAGGGTTAGAGCGGCCGCGCGGACGGGTATCGTTGCGCCCCACATGGACGCGAATCCGATCGTGCTCGACGACGCCGCCGGGGACGTGGTGGTGGTCGTGGTCGAAGGTGAGCACGACATCTACACCGCCCCCACGCTGCGCGAGCGCCTCGACGAGGCGATCGGCCGTGGCGGCGGCATCGTGGTCGACCTCACCGGCGCCACGTTCGTCGACTCCTCGGTCCTGGGCGCCCTGCTGGACGCCCGCCGCCGCGCCCTGGAGGCCCGCCAGGGATTCGTCGTCTGCGTCGGCGAAGCGGTCGAGCCGGGCGTGCAGCGCATCCTCGACATCACCGGCCTCGTGCCGGTGCTGCCCGTGATCAACGGGCGCGAGGCAGCCATCGAGGCGGCCCGCACGAACGGGAACGGCGCGCGCGGATGACGGCTGCCCCCGACGTGCGCCTCACGATGCCCGCGCGCGCCGAGGGGGTCGCGGTCGTACGTCAGGCGCTCGCCGGGATGGCGGACGCGCTCGCCTTCGACGCGACGGTCCTCGCGGACATGAAGATGGCCGTGTCGGAGGCGTGCACGAACGTCGTCGTCCACGCCTACGAGGAAGCCGACGGCGTGCTCGAGGTCGACATGCTGGCCGACGAGGTCGCGCTCACGATCCAGGTCCGCGACCACGGCTCGGGCGTCCGGCCCCACGCCACCCGCTCGTACGAGGGCGCCGCGCTCGGGCTCGGGCTGCCCTTGATCGCCGCGCTCACCGACGCGTTCGAGCTGCGCGGCGCCAGCGGACGGGGCACCGAGGTGCAGATGACGTTCAACTACGCCCGCGACGGCGATCCCGCGGAGGAGAACCCGGTGGAGGGAAGCATCGGCGACGACGGCCGCTGGGACCCCGGCGCGACGCGCGAGACGCCCGCCGGCTAGGACCGCGACGCCCCGCGCGCGGTCGTGGATGCACATAAGCGCCGCATGCACGCTTATGTGCATACACGGCGCCCGCTCGACATCGGCGCCGGCTCCCGAACCGTGCCGATGCGCGGGATGCTGCACAGCTACGCTGATGGAGACCTTCGTTGTCCTCGTTCTCATCTGACGGCACCCTCGCCGTCCTCGGCTGGACCCCGCGCCTCGACGCCGCGTTCGCGGCGCTCGGGCGCTTCGACCTGATCCCCGCCCGCGTGGCCGCCGTGCACCGCGGGCGGCTCGACATGATGTCCGCCGACGGCCCGCTGACCGGCGTCCCCGCGGGCCGCCTGAGCCATGCGGCGGCCAGCGCCGCCGACCTGCCCGCCGTGGGCGACTGGGTGGCGGCCGATCCCGGTACCGGTCTCGCGCAGGAGCTGCTCCCGCGCAAGGGCGGGATCGCCCGGGCGGCCGGCGACGGCCGTGCGGAGCCCCAGGTGCTCGCCGCCAACGTGGACCTGGCGCTGGTCGTCGGCTCGCTCAACCGCGACTTCAACCTGCGCCGGCTCGAGCGCTTCCTCACGCTGGCCGCCGACGCGGAGGCCGAGGCGCTGGTCGTGCTCTCCAAGTCCGACCTGAGCGCCGACCCGGCCGGGGAGACGCTCGACGTCCGCGCCGCGCTGGGCGGCGCCGTGCCGGTGCTGGCGATCAGCGTCGTCGACGGCACCGGGATGAACGCGCTCGACGCGTGGCTGCAGCCGGGCCGTACCGCCGTGCTGCTCGGCTCCTCCGGCGTCGGCAAGACGACGCTGCTCAACCACCTGACGGGCGAGGCGCGGCCGACGCTTCCGGTGCGCGAGGGCGACGACCGCGGCCGCCACGCCACCAGCCACCGCGAGCTGGTGCCGCTGGCCGGCGGCGGCCTCATCATCGACACCCCGGGCCTGCGGCTGCCGCGGGTGTGGGCGCAGGCCGCCGGCCTGCGCAGCGTGTTCGCCGACGTGGAGGCGCTGGCGGCCGGCTGCCGCTTCCGCGACTGCTCCCACTACGGCGAGCCGGGCTGCGCGGTCGCCGACGCGAGCGCGGACGGCCGGCTCCCCGCCGACCGGCTCACCGGCATGGACAAGCT
>JBPCNM010000428.1:0-7895 GCA_051001255.1 Solirubrobacteraceae bacterium | reverse complement strand
CTGTCAGCGTATTGGCGCTCATGCCGGACGAATATCGTGCTTGTCGAACATGACGATGCGACAGAGTGATCGCTGCGAGCGTCCCACGCGGCGCGTCGAGCACTATCGCCGAGCTCCCGAGCCTGCAGGGCGCACCCGAGCCGCTGCTCAAACTCGGCGTCGGTCAGGCGCCCCTGCGACCAATCGCCGCGGACGAAGGCCACCACGCGCTCGCGATCCGCGTCGCTGGCCCGAAGCCGCGAAGGTCCAACCGGCAGCTCCAACGCCATCGATCGCGCGGTAGAGCCGTGCTGCTCGACGAAGCGGATCTGATCGCAACACGCGCGCGCGATCTGATCGCGCTTTCAGCGCACCTCTACTCCGAGGATCCGGGAGCGGCCGGTTGCGAACGGATACGAGGACTCCGAGCGCGCAACCGCGCGCAGTCGGAAGCGGCCGTAGGCGGCCGGGCTGAAGCGGTAGCGGTAAGCGAAGCGGCCGTTGCCGGCGGTCCGCGTGGTGGCGAACGTACGCCACCGGCCGCGATCGCGTCCCTGCAGCTCGATCAGCTTGCCCGGCTGCGAACGAGGCCTCCCGCGCACCGTGCCGGTGAACCGGACGGAGCCGCCCGCGCGCACGTGGCGGGGACGTGCTCGTAACCGCACCCGCGCGCGTACCTGAAACCGGGCGCGGGCTGCCGCCACCGGTTCCGCATCGCCTGACCGCGCGCGGTACTCCACGCGCACGATCCGCGAGGGACCGCGCGGGACAGCGATTCGCACGCGCCCGTCGTCGCCCGTCGTGGCGTCCGCGCCGCGCTCGAGGCGCGCGCCGCGGCGGAGCGACCGCGTCAGCACCTGCAGCTGCGCCCCGGTGATCGGGCGCTGGTGCTCGTCGGTCAACCGGGCGAGCATCGTCCCGGGGCGACCGTAGCCGACCGTCATGCGGCGTTTCCCGTTGGACAACCGCGCGTGCAAGCTTGCGTTGGCGCTTGCCGGACTCCCGTTCGGCGCCGGAGCTGGTGCCGGTGGCGGCGCCGGCGCCGGGGCGGGCGTCACGCCGATCGGCCCGCTGTCGGTGGTGCCGGCGTATCCCAGCGGCCCGTCGGATTCGTAGCCCGCCGCCTCCAGCCGCGATCCGTCGGCTGCCGGCGCCACGAGCCACTCACGGCCGTTCGTGTAGCGCCACAGCAGGACGGTGCCCGATGCGTCGATCGTGCCGGCGTGCCCGATCACGACTGGATTGACGAACCCAGCGCTGACGAGGCGGTTCCGTTCATCCGTCAGTGACACGATGAACTTCGACGTGTTCTTCAGGCGGAGCCGGTGAAGCTGCAGCGACCCTGGGAACGGCACCAGCGAAAGGTTGCCCAGGCGCGGCGGTTGAAGCTTGAAGTCGTAGTCGCGTCCAGCGTTCTCCGCTTCTGTCGGTGAGGTCGTGTAGAAGCGCCCGTCCGCATCGGCGGCTCTCATCTCCAGCAGTTGCGCGACCGTGCTGCCCTGTGCCGCGGCGCCGGCCGCCGGCAGGATCACGAGATACGCGAGCAGCGCCGCGAGCAGCGCCTTGCTCGATGGAACTCTCCTGCCGGACAACCTGCCTCCCGAGTGTGATCCCGTACCTGATATTCCCCATCATGGAAGCCGTCCCGGGCGGCTTCAATCAAGGATCGGCGCTGATGACGATCACGGGGTGCGATCAGGGGGGCTGAGGTCCCACCCGTCGCTGCGGTCCGCGAGGCGGTTGACTCCTGGCCACATTCGGGGATCGTGGTGATCGCAAACGTGAACTTGAAGAACGGCGCACGCGGGTGCCACCTTCTCGATACTGCCTGCGTGATCTGCACGGAAGACCGCGCGCGCGGCGCCGGCCAACGGGCGAGCGTATGACGCCGACGACGTACCGCAATGACCGCGTGGAGGTCCTGACCGGCGTCGACCTGCCGGCCTTGCTCGTTCAGTTCGGCGCAGAGCGCGGGATCGCGGACGGGAGCAGGAAGTTTCCCTGCCCGAGCCTGGCACACGCGCAGACCGGAGAGACGAACCCGGCGACGGTCCGCATCGCCGCGGAGGGCTATGCCGTCTGGCATTGTCACGCCTGCGGCGCCAAGGGCAGCGCGGTCGACGCGCTCCTGGCCGCAGGGAAGGTCACGGGGGTCGCCGAGACCTTCGAGCAGATACACGGCGGCCGTCACGGTTTCGAGAGCCGGGCTCGGCCGCCGGTGCGGCCGGCCGCGGCGCACGGGCCTCCGCCGTCCGAGGACCCGTAACGGCCGCCCGCGAGGAGCTCGCGCGCTACGTCGATGACTGTCATCGCCGCCTGATGGGGGCGGAGGGCGAGCAGGCGCTGGAGTGGCTGTTGCGGGTGCGAGGGCTGCCGCGGGACGAGCGCGAGCGCCGGCGCCGCCGGACGCCGCGATCACGCTGCCGGTGCTCGGCGAGGACGGCCGGTTGATCTACGCGCAGGCTCGCGTGCTCGCGTGTTCGCGCGCGAAAGGGCGAGGGGTCCGAAGTACCTCAACCCGTATCAAGGATGGATCGGACGCAATCCGCGTTTGGCGATGATCGCCGGCTGTGCCGATGTGGATCGCAGCGCGCTGGTCGTCTGCGAGGGAGTCTTCGACGCCATCCTGGCGGGCCGGCACTTCGCGACGGCGGCCATGACCGGCGCCAAGCTGCCCGACGCCGGGGTGGCCGACCGCCTGGTGGCGGCGGCGGCCGGGCGGCCGATCGTGGTCTGCTTCGACGACGACAAGGACGGCCGGCTCGGCGCCGAGCGCCTCGTGGCGCTGATTCGCGAGCGCTCCGCCGGGGGCGCGGCGTCGATCACGCTGCCGGCCAACGACGTCAACGCGCTGTTGCGTGACGCGCCCGAGCAGTTCGGCGACACGCTGCGCGCCCTCGTGGTCGCGGGCGTTCAGCGCGCCAGTGCGAACCCGAGCAAGGCGCTCTCCCACGATCACGAGCGGGACGCAGACCTGTTACCGGCTCGGCCTTGCAGGACGCGCGCGCCGACGGCGAGGCGACCCGGCGACCCGGCGCGCCGGCGCCGGAGGCCGCTCCGACGAACCCGGAAGAGCGTCTGGCCGTCGTGCGGGCCGCGGCCGCGACTCGCCGCGACGAAGCTCCTAAGCCGGGACCCGTCCGGCTTCGATCAGGTGTCGGGCGAGGAGTTCGGCCGGCTCGGCGGGCTCCCGATCCAGGCGGCGCTGCGCCGCGGACCGCAAGGCGCCAGCCTCGTGCTGTCGGTCGGTGGCATTGCGTAGACCGAGGTCGGCGTGGCGGTCGGTCGGCTCGATGCCGAAGCGATCGCGCGCCTAGCTCAAGGCCGCGAACCAATCCCACCGTCTGGTACGAGCCGCGAGCGGCACGTGCGGCCGGCATCACGCGGCCGCCGGAGACGTGAGCGCAACTTCTGGAGGCCGGTCGCGCTCAGCGCGACAGGCATCATCGCCATCGCCGACAGCCGGACGCTCATCGACCTGTTCGAACTCTGCCAAACGCCAAGCCGGGCCCGCGAAGGTGCGTCGCGGTGGTCGACGATGGAGACCCACAAGGCGAACCGGCGCGCCGAGACGCAGAGCAACCCGTAGTCGGCGGCTCCCGCACGCGCCGCGGTCGCGAGCAGCGGCCGGAAGTCATCGGCGTTCTCGGTCGGGCATCAGGTACGCGGAGCGGCGCTCACCAGAGGACGCGAGCGCCGTCGAAGCGCGCGATCTGCTCATCGCGGGTGATCAGCCGCGCTCCGGCGCGACGGGCGGTCGCATAGATCAGGCGGTCCGCCGGGTCCCCCGGGAACGTGTCCTCGAGCAGC
Source organism: Solirubrobacteraceae bacterium (assembly GCA_051001255.1). Taxonomy (GTDB): domain Bacteria; phylum Actinomycetota; class Thermoleophilia; order Solirubrobacterales; family Solirubrobacteraceae; genus DASQMT01. The sequence continues at coordinate 4,106 of JBPCNM010000428.1, read as the reverse complement.
GCGGCGGCCAATGCCACGTCGGCGTCGGGTGCGACCACGGCAAGGCGGGGCTCCGAGAGGGCGTGGCGGGCCCAGGCGCCGACCTCACGGTCGAGCGAGATGCGCCCTCGGCGCACCAGCATCCCCAGCTCCCAGACGCTGATCGAGCTGAGGGCCAGCCGATCGGCCGCCCGGATCGCGTCGGCGGCAGTCGTGGAGAGCCGGTCCGGGGCCGCCCGCCACCAGATCCACGCATGAGTATCGAGGACGATCAGCGCTCGGCGTCCCAGTCAGCCGCCAGCGGCTCCACGAGCGCGCCGTCGTCAACGTGGAACGTCACGCTGTCGCGCAGGTCGATGGGAGCCGTGGCCGCCACGACGCGCGCCACCGGCCGGCCGTGCTTGGTGACCACGATCTCCTCGCCTGCGGCGGCCTCGTCGAGGAGGGCAAGGCAGTGCGCCTTGAACTGGCTGGCGGTAATCTGCTTCATGACCACGGTCACATTACCATGGTCATTTTCTCCGGCGGTTTCGCCGCGCGTGTAGCAGGAGGAGTGGTCAGCGCGACGGGGGCTCTTGCGCGCCGGCTGCGTTCGACGGCGGCGGCGAGAGCGGCGCGAGATGAGAGCCTGAGCCGGTCGAAGATCCTTGTGACATGTCGCTCGACGGTGCGCTCGCTAAGGCCGAGTCCCTTGGCGACTTCGCCGTTGGTGATTCCCGTGGTGACGAGCAGCGCGACCTGCCGTTGACGTGGCGTGAGGTGCGCCAGGACGCCCTCGCCGGCGGGCTCGTGCTCGAGGCCGAGGAGGGCGTGCTCGGCTTCCTGGCGCAGGCCGTGCGCTCCGCACGCGGCGAGCCGGTCGCGAGCGTCGACGAGCCGGCGCCGTGCGTCCGAGGTGCGCCCCAGAGCGGCGTCGGCGCGAGCGGTCAAGAGCTCGGCGCGGGCCGCGTCGACCGATCGGCCTGACTCCCGCAGGCTCGTGGACGCTGCCGACGCGAGCACCGCGGCGCGTTGCGGGTCGCCGAGCGCGAACCGCAGCTCGGCGCGCGCCAGGCGCAGCCCACCCACTCGGGCAGGCAGCGGCAGCCGGTCGACCACTGCCTCGGCTCGACGCAACCATTCCTCTGCCTCATCGAGGCGGCCCTGCGACAGTTCGGCGCGGAGGAGCACCCCGTACCAGTGGTCGCGAGAGCTGGGTGGGAGCGCCAGCAGCTCGGGTCCTCCTGCCTGGCCCACGATGACGGCCACCGCCCGCTCCGGATCACCCGCCTCGGCAAGCGCGGCCCCCGCGATGCAGGCCGGCAGCCCCGCCGCCACGGAGCCGGCCGCGCGCCCCAGCGCCTCGCGGGCGCGCTCGGCGCTGGCCGTCGCGCTCGTGAGATCGCCCTGCGCCAATGAAACCCACCCGCGCACGGCGTGCGTCCAGATGAGCTGCTGATCGACCCCGACGGTGGTCGCTGCTGCGACCGCCTCGTCGGCGAGCGCTCCCGCGACCCGCAGCCGCCCGCGGTGCAGCTCGGCGACGGCCAGCAGGGCGAGCAGTCCGGCCCGCCAGAAGTCCTGGGCGGTCGCGCTCGCCACCGTCAGCCCGCGGCGCGCCAGGTCCACCGCGAGCTGATGACGCTCGAGCCCCAGTGCGACCAGGCCCACGCAAAGGGTCGCCCTCAGCACCCCGGCGAGGGTGTCGTCGGGCACGCGCCGCAGCAGGTACGCGGCTTCGTCGAGCGCAGAGCGCGCCCGCTCTCCGGAGAGCGCGAAGTACTCACCGCCCGCCAGCAGTGCCGCAGCCTCGACCTCCATGGCAGGGTCCCCAAGCCGGCGCGCGTGCTCGAGTGCTCCGTGAGCGGCGGGGGCGATCCCGCCCCAGTCTCTCGCCGGCCAGCGATCGACGGCCAGTTCGATCCGCAGCGCGCATGCCACCGGGCCCTCCGGCTCAGGGATCTCGGCGAACGCACGCTCGAGCAGTGCGCGCGCGGCGTCGCCCTCGCCGCGCATGTGCTCCACGCGCGCGAGCAGCCCGATCAGCCTCGCGCGGGAGACGGCGTCGCCTGCGGGAGCGCCGTCGATCGCCGGCAGCAGCACGGCGCGGCAATCGTCTAGCCGCCCCGAGGCGGCCAGGGCGCTCGCCTGCCGCCCGAGCAGGTCCAGGCGGCGCTCGCGCTGGTCCTCGCGCAGCAGCCGGGCCGCCGCAGCAAACCATTGAGCAGCGTTGACAGGCGCGCGGTACACGCAGCGCTCGCCGACCTCGGTGAGCAGCGCGATCGCGGCATCATCACCGCGCGTGGCCGCCCGGGAGACATGGAGCGCGCGGGCGGCGAGCGAGCCTCCTCGTCGCTCGAGCTCGGCCGCGGCCCGCGCGTGCATCCGCAGCGTCTCGCCAGGCGGCGTCAGCGCGAGAACGGCCCGGCGGAGGACCGGCTGCCGGAAGCGGTGAGCCGGCGGCTCGCCTTGCGCCGTCACAAGATCGAGGTCGACCAGCGCCGCGAGCCCGGCGCGCACCTCCTCCCCGCCGACCCCCGCGACCTCGCCCACCAGCTCCGGCTCGATCGGATCGTCAAGCACGGCGGCCGCGCGCAGCACGGTCCTTGCAAGCTCGGGCAGCCGCTCGAGCTCGGCACGCACCGACGCGACGATCGAGCGCGGCACGCCCTCAGCAAGGGGAGTCCGTGCCAGCTCCAGTATGGAGAACGGATTGCCGGCGCCCTCCCGAAAGATCTGTGCGCGTGAGCCCTCCGAGACGGAGGGACCCAGCAACTGCGCCGTCTCGCTCGCACCGAGCGGATCGAGCGCCAGCTCGGCGAGTCGTCGGGCGCGCACCGCGGCGGCAAGGGCGCCACCGGCGGCCGCCGGCAGCAGCCCGGCCCGATAGGCCACGACCAAGACGAGCCCGGCCGGCAACGGCGACGCCAGCAATCGGCAGACCACGTCGAGCGACGCCGCGTCCGACCAGTGCAGATCGTCGAGCATCACGATCAGAGGACCTGCCGCGGTGAGCAGCCTCAGCAGCTCCAGCACGGCGGCGTGAGGACGCCGCAGGCCGGTCGACGGCGGTCCGAAGGGCGCCAGCAAAGGGACGATCGCGCCCAGATCCGCGAGGCGTACATCCCCGAGCGTCGCCAGACGGTCGGGGCGGACGTGCTCGAGGGACTGCTCGAGCACGTCGCCCAGGAAAGCGAACGGCGGCTCTCGCCCCGCTTCGCCGGCCCTCCCATCTGCCGTGGCAAGTCCCCGCACGCCGGCCCGCCGACGTAACTCGCGCAGCAGCGCGGTCTTGCCGATGCCCGGCTCCCCCGTCACGGCCAGGCATGCCGACGCGCCGCCCGCGGCGGTCTCGAGCGCCGCCTCTACGGCGGCCAGCTCGAGCCTCCGGCCCACGAGCACATCACGCCGCTCCCGCTCAGGTGCACGGAGGCCCGCCATGTGCCCCTGGCCCGGCGCCATCCGGCTCTCCCGACAAGGCCGATTCGACAGTCCTGCCATTCCGCCGGAGATCCGGTGCGGCGCACCGCTGACCCTTGCTGGCAGAAATCCGCCGGGCGGTGACGGGCGCCTGCCCGGTGACTCATGGCCCACGGCCGTCTCAGTCACGGGACCGCGTCCTTCCTTCGCGTCCGCCCGTGCGCTGGCGCGGTCGGAGCGACATGGGGGAGGGGGAAGCGCACCGTAGGTTCCTCGCCCGCCACTGCCAACCTTGCGCACGCAAGGGCGCGGATCAGCGCATGCGCGGAGCGGCGAAGCGGCGCGCGTGCCGAGCCACGGCGGCCACGTAGTCGCGCGTCTCGCTCGGGATCGTTCCTGCCGCGCGCACGCGGCGGCTGCCCACGCGGTAGGCGGCTGCCAGCAGGAGCGCGGGGTCGCCGCGCGCGCCGGCGACCCGCGCCCGGACGTCGCATAGGGAGTCGCCGAGGGCGTTGATCGAGTCGGGCGCCGAGAACACGGAGGCCCCGCCGACGAAGGCCTGTGAGCCGCCGCGGCGGGCGGCGGCGGCTCGTCGTCGCGCTGCGCGGTCAGGAGCGCCGCGGCCACCGCGAACGCGATCACCGGGCCGACGACGAGCGCCCATACCCGTCGGCGGGGACGTCGCAGATCGCCGCGCGCTGCCGGTCCCGGCGCGCGCCGACCCCGGC
>JBPCNM010000427.1:0-5223 GCA_051001255.1 Solirubrobacteraceae bacterium | reverse complement strand
TCGCCGATCGCGCGGTTCGTGCGGCCCTCGGCCACGAGCAGCAGCACCTCGAGCTCGCGCGGGGTGAGGCCGAGCCGTGCGACCGGCGAGTCGTCGGGCTCGGCGATGGTCTCGGGCGCCTGCTCCCGCAGGTCGATCCGCGCGCGGCGCGCGAGTGCCGCGACGTCATCGCCCAGCAGGGCGGCGCCGGTCTGCGCGGCGCTGATCGCGGGCGACATCGCGGCGCTCGCCCGCCGGGCCCGGATCGACTTGCACGAACCGGACGCGTCCGCCGTCGAGCCTGACGAATCCCCGGCCACGCGGCTGGGCCTCACCCCGCGCGAGCTGGAGGTCCTCCTGCTCGTGGCCGAGGGCCGCACGAACCGGGCGATCGGCGAGACGCTGTTCATGAGCGAGAAGACCGCCTCGGTCCACGTGTCGCGGATCCTCGCCAAGCTCGCGGTCGGCGGCCGCGTGGAGGCGGCCGCGGTGGCGCACCGGCTGGGGCTCGGCTCTGCGGCGACCGTGCCGCCGTGAGCCCACGTGTAATCGCGGCGTAGCGTTTCGCCGCGTCACTCGTCCTACCCTGTCGGGCATGGCGACCGAGATCTCGAAGACCGAAGCGGAGTGGCGCGAGGAGCTGACGCCCGAGCAGTACGAGGTACTGCGTCAGGGGGGAACCGAGCGCGCCTTCACCGGCGCGCTGTGGGACTGCCACGACGACGGCATCTACCGCTGCATGGGCTGCGGCAACGAGCTGTTCGACTCGACCACCAAGTTCGAGTCCGGCTCCGGCTGGCCGAGCTTCACCGAGCCCAGGCTGGCCGAAGCCGTCGAGCTGCGCCCGGATGACTCCAACGGCATGCGCCGCACGGAGGTGGTGTGCAGGCGCTGCGGCGGCCACCTCGGGCACGTGTTCGACGACGGTCCGCGCGAGGCGGGCGGCATGCGCTACTGCATCAACTCCTGCTCGCTGGACCTCGATCGGCGCTGAGCGGCGCCGCCGGAGGCCGGAAACCGAACGGCCGCGCTCGGGCGAGGCGCGGCGGTTCGGGGTCGGCGGGTTGCCCGAGCGTGCCGGTCCGGGCTGGCGCCGCGGCGAGATCGACGGGTACGTCAACCCCGCCACAGCGCCCCCGGCCCCGCCGCCACCGCCGCCACGGGCGCGGCCTACGCCGCGCCCGTCGGGGCGCCCGCGAGCAGCGGGCGCTCGCCGGACAGGTCGACGAGCACGTTCCAGCGGCCCGCGCGCAGCGCGTCCATGACGCCACGGACGTGGAAGCCGCGGTTGATGGCGGTCCGCACCGGCGCGACCTCCTGCGAGTAGCCCAGCAGGATCGCGCCGACCACGCGGCCGTCCTCGATCACGAGCTTGCGGTACTTGCCGCCCGGCTCCTCGATGGCGACGACCTCGTCGCCCGACTGCTCCTCGAAGCGCCCGACCGACGTGAGCTCGACGCCGACGACCTTGAGCATGGTGAACGGGATGGAGCCCTTGTAGGCCTTGTCGCCGCCCACCGCGTTGTCGGCCGCGACCTCCGCCTGCTCGACCGCGACGGGCCAGAGCCCGTGCACGCGCCCGGCGTGCTCGGCCACGTCGCCCGCGGCGAGGATGAACGGGTCCATCGTCTGCATGCGCTCGTCGACGAGCACGCCGCGGTTGACCGCCAACCCGGAGGCCTTGGCCAGCTCGGCGTTCGGGGAGATGCCCGCCGCGGCCAGGAAGAGGTCGGCGGGCACGGAGCGGCCGTCGGCCATCACCGCCTCGTCGACGCTGCCGTTCGCCGACAGCCTCACCGTCTCGGCGTCCGTCAGGATCTCCAGGCCGAGCCCTTCCAGGTAGCCGTGGAGCAGCGCAGAAGCCCGCGCGTCGAGCTGGCGGCGCAGCAGCCGGTCGCCGCGCTCGAGCACCGCGGTGCGCAGCCCGAGCTTGTGCAGGGCGTAGGCGGCCTCAAGCCCCAGCAGCCCGCCGCCGGCCACCACGGCGCGCTGGGCGCCGTGGCGCTGAGCGAATGCGCGCAGGCCGAGCGCATCGTCGGCTGTGCGCAGCACGAACGTGCCCGGCACGCCGAAGCCGTCGATCGCCGGCACGAACGAGCGCGAGCCCGTGGCGAGGATCAGCCGGTCGTAGCGGAGCGTCTCACCCGTCCCGAGCGCCACCTGCCGGCGCATGCGGTCGATCGTGCGCGCCCGCGTGTTCAGCCACGGCGTGATCGCATGCTCGTCGTACCACTTCTCCGGGTTGAGGTAGAGCCCCTGCATCGCCGATCGCCCGTAGATCAGGCGGGCGATGCCCATGCGGTTGTAGAGGTGATGGGGCTCCTCCGCGACGAGGTCGATCTGGGCGAGCGGATGGCGCCGGCGCACGTGGTCGGCGGCCGTCACGCCCGCGATCCCGTTGCCGAGGACCACCACGCGCTCGACCGAGCGGTCATACGGGAACTGCGCGATGCGCGAGAGCGTGAGCTTCCTCGGCTTCTCGGGCTCCAGCGACATCGTGACGGGCCCCTGCACGCGCGCGCAGCACGCCATCCGCGTGTTGGGCGCGAGCCCGAGGCGGTCGAGCGTCGAGCGCTCGTCGTCGGAGATCGCCGACAGGTTCTCCATGCCGTCCGACACGCACACGGGGTCGGCACCGCAGACGCCCATCCGGCAGCCGGACTCGATCGGGAGCCCGCCCGCCTCGGCGGCCTCGAGCAGCGTCATGCCCGGCTTGGCGACGACGCGCTTGCCCTCGGGCTCGAAGCTGACCTCGGGCGCCGCCGCGTTGAGTGCGCGGTGGGAGGCCATCGAGCGCCCGGCCGCGAGGTCGGCGAGCGGCTTGACGGCGGGCGCCGGCGCGGCTTGCCGCGCGAACGCCCGCTCCTTCGCGTAGGTGCGGAGCACCCAGCCGGCCGCCAGCAGGATCGCCGCGACGCGCACGCCCCACTTCACCGCCTCGGGCACCGAGCCCGACACGGCGTCGACGAACTGGGGGCCGCCGTACCAGTAGAACAGCGAGAAGCCGGTGGCGGCGAACAGCGTCGTCACCTTGTGAGTCGAGGCCTTCAGCAGCGAGTCGAGGACGTAGAAGGCCGCGACGCTCGCCGCCAGGTACAGGCCCATCTGCCCGTAGAGCGCCACGATGTCCCCCGCCCCGCGCGCTTCGGGCAGGTTGAAGAACGCGATCACGAGGCCGGGGAAGGCGGCGGCGAAGAGCTTGCGGTAGCCGCCCCAGTATGGATCCGGATCGTTGAGGTCGGCGAGGAACGCGACCTTCGGGTTGAAGTCGTAACACGACTTCGTGCAGCCGACGCAGGGCGTGCAGTGCGAGTTGGCGACCAGCTTGTACGGGGTCTGGCCGTACAGCCGCTGGACCGGGAGCAGCGGGCAGATCGACGAGCACCAGCCGCTCTTGCCCTTCAGCAGCGTGCCGCCCACGAACCCGCCCCCCAGCGCGCCCAGCAGCAGCAGCGCGCTCGCGGGACCGGAGTCGTCCAGGCCGACCTTCCGCAGCGAGATGAACAGGATGAACATCCCGGCCGCGATCACGAAGCCGTACTCCTTCAGCCACGCCGGCGCGCTCAGCGCCTTGGACAGCCCGAGCACGCGCGGCGTCTGGTTGGAGGCGGCGAGCGGGCAGACGTTACGCCACAGCCCCGGCACGACGAGCCACACGAGCGGGAGCACGGGGATGATCAGCTTCCAGAGGACGAACAGCGCGTCCTCGGGCACGACCACGAGGGCCATCGCGAGGCCGATCGCGCCGAGCAGGGTGACGACGCGGATCGCCTGCCACGCGCCCACCGGCAGGCGGGAGGGGATCTGCGTGTAGTTCGGGAAGGCGGTCATCGCTCAGCCCGTCCAGCCGGTCAGGGACGCCCCGGCGCCGTGCAGCCGCGCCGCGAGGCCGCGCCCCAGGTCGACCAGGATCGTGCGCCCGAGCATCGCGTCGCGGGCGGCGAGCGCCTCGTAAGCGTCCCAGCTCAGCCGCGCCAGCTCGCCGTCCGTCCGGGCCAGCAGCGTCACCGCGCGCGGCAGCCCGTCGAGGAAAGCGGCCGCGCCGAGGGTGGCGGGAGCGGTCACCGGCGCTCCGGTGCCCTCGACCTCCAGCCGTCCGTCGAGCAGCAGGTAGAGCGCGCGGTCGCGGTCGCCGGCGCGCAGCACCACGTCGCCCGGGCGAAACCGGAGCGTCTCGGTGGCGCCGAGCACGGCATCCCACTCCTCCACGGTCGCGTGGGGCAGGAAGCCGGGGTCGGGGGCCGGCCCGTGCGAGGCGGCGCCCGACAGGGTCGGGTAGTTGAAGAAGGCGGTCGTGTCCATGATCGTCAGGGGTTGATGCGGGTCAGGGTGTCGTCGCCGAAGTTGGTCACCCAGAGCGCGTCGTGGCTCGCGGCGATCCCGATCGGGTTGCGGCCGACGGGGATCGGCGCTCCGGCGACCCGGTTGGTCTCGGGATCGATGCGGGTGACCGTGTTGGAGCCGCTGTTGACCACCCACACGAAGCCGTGGGCCGCGACGAGCTCCTTCGGCTCGCTGCCGACGGGGATCGTGGCCACGACCTCGAACGAATCCGGGTCCACGCGCGCGACGGTGCCGTCCTTCACGTTGGACACCCAGACGCCGCCGAGGCCCTGGGTCACGCCGCGGGCGCCCGCGCCGGTGGGCAGGGGGTCGCCCTCGACTTGCGCGCTGGCGACGTCGATCCGCGACAGCGTGCCGTCGCCCGAGTTCGTGACCCATACCTTCGAGCCCACGTGGATGCCGATCGGGTTGTCGCCCACGCCGATCGGGTCGCCGACCGTCTGCGCCTGGGCGCGATCGATCCGCTGCACCGTGTCGTCGCCGGTGTTCGCGACCCAGGCGAGCTGCGGGCCGAGCGAGATGCCCTGCGCGTCCGTGCCGACCGGGATCGTGGCGGTCGCCAGCAGCGCCGGATCGCTCTGCAGTCGCTGGAGCTTGTCGTCGGACGCGTCGACCACCCACACGGTCCCGGTGCCGGCCGCGATCTGGTCCGGGTTCTCGCCCACCGGCACGGGCTCGCCGACGACCTCGTCGGTCCTGGCGTCGATCTGGATGAGCGTGCCGTCCTTGGCGTGGGAGACGAACACCTTGTTGCCGTCGACGGTCACGCCGTCGGGGCCGGGGCCGGTCGCGATCGTCGCGGCCACCTGGGGCTGCGGCGTCGCCGGCGCGGCGGGCGCGGCCTGCTGCACGGCGGGCTTGGCGGGCTCTTCTTCGCCCCTGAAGCCACCGGCGGCACCG
>JBPCNM010000426.1:0-12098 GCA_051001255.1 Solirubrobacteraceae bacterium | reverse complement strand
CCCTCGATGCCGGCGGTCGAGGCAGTCGCGGCGAGCGTGTGGATGCGGTGCACCGGATGGTTACAATGGCCTCACGGTGAGGCGTTTCCGATGACCGCCCCGCAGCCCGCTCCCGCGTTCGAGCCGATCGCCCAGTGGCGGGCGCACGAGTACGTCGCCGAGCAGATTCGGCGCCAGATCGGACTTCGCCTCGTTCCCACCGGTGGGTCGCTGCCCAGCGAGCGCGACCTCGCCGCGCTGTTCGGCGTCGGGCGCGCGACGGTGCAGCAGGCGGTGCGGCTGCTCGAGGCCGAGCGGCTCGTGGAGAGCCGCCGGGGCCGCCACGGCGGCACGTTCGTGATCGCGCCGTCATCGGACGACCTCGCGATGGACTACCTGCTGGTGCGTCTCAGGCGCGACGCCGCCCGCATCGAGGAGGCGCTCGTCTTCCGCGGGCACATCGAGACCGTAGCGGCGGAGCTCGCGGCCACGACGCGGCGCAAGGCGGAGCTGCGGGAGGTCGTGACGGCCTGCGCGCGTGCCGAGTCCGCCGAGTCCGACGTCGACTTCATGATGCACGACACGCAGTTTCACCTCGCCGTCGCCCGTGCCGGCCGCAACCGCTTCGTCACCGACGCGGTCGAGCGCCTGCGGCTCGTGCTCAACGACGCGCTCACCGCGCTGCCCGACAGCGATCTCTGGCACGAGCGCAGCCGGCGCGAGCACATCCCGATCCGCGACGCCATCGAGGCCCACGACGGCGCGGCGGCCCGAGCGGCGATGGCGGAGCACCTCGCGTCCACGGAGCGCAGCATCCACGCGCTCCTCGTCGCCCTGTAGGGCGACGGCCGCGCCTCGCCGAGCGCCGCCTGTCTGCACGAGCGGCCGCCGGACCGGACGGCTGGCCTAGTGGATCTCAACGAAGTCCTTTGCTATTGTGCTCGGATCGGTCCGGGAAGGCGTCGAACGCGACCGAACGCGCAACCCAGCCCCGAGGAGAGTCACTGTGCCATCGAGCCTCGCAACGCTGCGCCGAGTCACGTGCCGCGCACGTCGGTCCTCGTCAATCCTCGCCGCCGTGGCAGCGACGCTCGCCGTCGCCGGCTGCAGCAGCGGCGGCTCCGGCGAGAGCGGTGACGCCGACGGCGAGCCTCGGAAGGGCGGCACGGCGCTGGTCGCGATGACCCAGGAGCCCGGCGGCATGAACCCGCTGTTCAACGATCAGAGCGGCTCGTTCCTGTCCTTCTGGGCCCAGGAGCCGCTGTTCGTGGCCCGCCCCGACGGCAGCTTCGATCCCGTGCTGGCCGCCGAGCTCCCGAGCGCGGACAACGGCGGCGTCTCGAAGGACGGCCGGACGGTCACCTTCAAGCTGCGCGACGGCGTCACCTGGTCGGACGGCAAGCCGTTCAGCGCCGAGGACGTCAAGTTCACGTTCGACGTCATCCAGGATCCCAAGAGCACGGCGCTCCCGCCGTCGGCGTACGACCTGGTCGAGTCGGTCGAGGTGGTCGACGACCTGACGGCGCGCGTGCGCATGTCCAAGCCGAACCCCTACTTCCTCGGGCTGTTCCAGCAGGTCCTGCCCAAGCACAAGTTCGACTCCACGGCCGTCACGACCGACCATCCGCAGACGCGCCTGCCGCTCGGCACCGGCCCCTTCGTGTTCGAGGAGTTCAACGAGGGTGACAAGATCGTGCTCAAGCGCAACGAGGACTACTGGAACAAGACGGAGCGCCCCGTGCGGCTGGACGGGATCACGCTGAAGATCACGCCGGACGCCCAGTCGGCGATCAGCTCGTTCCAGCGCGGCGAGTTCGACACGGTGTTCTTCGTGACCTCGGGCGACCTTCCGGACCTCACGGAGGCGCGCGACAACGGCGCGCCGATCGAGGTCACGGTGCAGGAGACCAGGTCGCACGTGGAGTGGCTCTGGCTCAACCAGTCCGACAACGGCGACCACTCGCGCCCGCACCCGGTGCTCGGCGACCCGGCGATGCGTGAGGCGATCGACCTCAGCATCGACCGCAAGGCGGTCATCGACCAGGTGCTCGACGGCTTCGCCACGCTGAACGGCTCCGTGTTCTACTCGGGGTTCGGGGCGACCGAGGTGCCGGTCGCTCCATTTGACCCGGAGCGCGCCAACCAGATCCTCGACGCGGCCGGCTGGGACCGCGGCGGGGACGGGATCCGCGCCAAGGACGGCGTCCGCGCCAGCCTGCGCTTCCAGACGGTCACCGGTGACCAGACGCGCGAACTCTACCAGCAGCTCGTCCAGCAGAACCTCGAGGACATCGGCATTCAGGTGAAGATCAACAACGTGCCCAGCAACCTGATGTTCGGGACCTACCAGGAGGGCGGCCGCCTGGCCCGCGGCAACTACGACATCATGATGAGCCGCGACGGCTACGTGGTCGACCCGCTCGAAGAGGGCTGGGCGGCGAACTTCACCTGCGCCGAGGTCCCGTCGAAGGACAACCCCGGCGGGCAGTCCGAGACGCACTGGTGCAACCGCGAGTACGACGCCCTGGTGAAGCAGGCGGCCGAGTCCGTCGACCAGGAGGAGCGCAAGGAGCTCTACGCACAGGCGGCCCGGCTCCTCGCACGCGAGCGCCCGGCGCTTTCGCTGTACAGCTCGACCTGGGGCTGGACGTGGAGCAGCCGCCTGAAGGGCGTCAGCAAGGACTACTTCGACGGCATCTGGCGCAGCGCGCACGACTGGTACCTCGCGGGCTGAACGCGTGGGCGCCTACGTCATCCGCCGCAGCCTGCAGGCGATCCCGCTGCTGATCGGCATCAGCATCGTGCTGTTCGCGATGCTGCAGATGACGCCCGGCGGGCCGCTGGCCTCCTCAGAGGCGGCCGGCGGCCGGGCGACCGCCGAGCGGACCGAGCGGCTGCGCGAGGAGTTCGGCCTCGACGACCCGCTTCCGGTCCAGTACGTCAACTGGGCCGGGGGGATCGTCACGGGCGACTGGGGCACGTCGTACAACACCGGGCGCCCGGTGATCGACTCGATCGTCGACCGGCTCCCGACGACGCTGCTGCTCACGGGCCTGGCGTTCGCGGTCGCGCTGGCGATCGCGCTGCCGGTCGGGATCTTCGCCGCCACCAGGCAGTACTCGGCCTTCGACTACGTCTCGTCCGGCCTGTCGTTCGTGGGCGTGGCGACCCCGAGCTTCTGGTTCGGGCTGATGCTGCTGTTCCTGCTCTCCTTCGAGCTCGGCTGGCTCCCCTCCTCCGGGCTCGAGGACCTGCGCGAGCAGCACGTCGGGCTGGCCGCCGTCTGGGACCGGCTGAGCCACCTGATCATGCCGGTCGCGGTGCTCGCGCTCATCGCCACCGCGCAGCTGACGCGCTACGTCCGCGGGTCGATGCTCGAGGTCCTGCATCAGGACTACGTCCGCACCGCGCGCGGCAGCGGCCTGCCGGAGCGCAGGGTGATCGTGCGCCACGCGTTCCGCAACGCCGCCGTCCCGGTCGTGACGATCGCGGTGCTGATGATCCCCGACCTCTTCCTGGGCGCCGTGATCACCGAGTCGATCTTCGCGATCCCGGGGATGGGGCGGCTGTTCATCGAGTCCGCCGAGCTGCGCGACTACCCGGTGCTGCTCGGCATCCTGATCATCGCAGCGCTCCTCGTGGTGCTGGCGAACCTGCTCGCCGACATCCTCTACGGCCTGCTCGACCCCCGCATCAGCTATGAGTAGCCACACGCTCGGCGGCGACGCCGCATCCGAAGTCGCGCTGCAGACGCCGGCGCGGTCGCTGTGGAGCGACGCGTGGCGGAGGTTCCGGCGCCACCGCCTCGCGCTCGCCGGCCTGACCGTGCTGGGATTGCTCACGGCCGCGGTCCTCGTCGGGCCGCTCGTGCTGGGCATCGATCCCGAGCAGATCGACTTCGGCGCCAAGGACGCGGGCCCGTCGCTCGCGCATCTGATGGGCACCGACGAGCTCGGGCGCGACCAGCTCGCCCGCGTGCTGGACGGAGGGCGGCTCACGCTGGCGGTGGCGAGCGCCGCGGTGCTCGTCTCGATCGTCGTCGGCGTCCTCGTCGGGGCGCTGGCGGGTTACGCGGGCGGGTTCGTCGACAACGCGCTGATGCGGCTGGTCGACGTCTTCTACTCGCTGCCGGGCCTGTTCGTCGTGATCCTCCTGGTGACCCTGCTGGGGGCCGGGTTCTCGACGATCGTGATCGCGATCGCGGTGTTCTCCTGGATGAATACCGCGCGACTGGTCCGCGCGAGCTTCCTGTCGCTCAAGGAGAAGGAGTACGTCGAGGCGGCGCGCACGATCGGCGTCGGCGACGTCCAGATCGCGCTGCGCCACATCCTTCCGAACGCCCTGACCCCGGTGATCGTGTCGGCGACGCTCGGGATCGCCACCGCGATCCTGATCGAGTCGGCGCTGTCGTTCCTCGGCCTCGGCTTCCAGCCGCCGCAGGCGACCTGGGGCGCCATGCTCAACCAGTCCCAGACGGCGGTCATCAACCAGGGCCAGTGGTGGCGTGGATTCTTCCCGGGCGCGATGATCTTCCTGACCGTCCTCGCCGTCAACTACGTCGGCGACGGCCTGCGCGACGCCCTGGACCCGCGCAAGGTGGAGCGATGAGCGAGCCGCTGCTCGAGGTCTCCCAGCTCGCCGTCGGGTTCGACACCGACGAGGGGCCCGTGCATGCGGTCAACGACATCTCCTTCACGCTGCGGGAGGGCGAGGCGCTGGCCATCGTCGGCGAGAGCGGATCCGGCAAGTCGGTGACGGCGCTGTCGATCATGGGCCTAGTCCCCTCCCCTCCCGGCCGCGTCGACGCCGGCTCGGTCCGCTACAAGGGACGCGAGCTGCTCGGTGCTTCCGAGCGCGATCTGCGCCGCATCCGCGGCCGCGAGATCGCGATGATCTACCAGGATCCCATGACGTCGCTGAACCCGGCGCTGACCGTCGGCCGGCAGATCACCGAGATCGTCCGGCACCACCTGGGGCTCGATCGCCGGCAGGCCGCGGACCGCGCGGCCGAGCTGTTGACGCTCGTCGGCATCCCGAACGCGGCCGGCCGGCTCGGCGAGCACCCGCACCAGTTCTCGGGCGGTCAGCGTCAGCGGATCCTGATCGCGATGGCGCTCTCGTGCGACCCCGCCGTCCTGATCGCCGACGAGCCGACCACGGCGCTGGACGTCACGGTCCAGGCGCAGATCATCGAGCTCGTCAAGGACCTGCGCGAGCGGCTCGGGATGGCGATCGTCTGGATCACGCACGATCTGGGCGTGGTGGCCGGGCTGGTCGACAAGGTCACGGTCATGTACAGCGGCTACGCGGTCGAGCAGGCGCCGCTGCGCGAGCTGTTCGCGCAGCCGAGTCACCCCTACACGGTCGGGCTGCTGCGCTCGCTGCCGACCTTCGGCGGCGACCGGCGCCGGCTCACGCCGATCCCGGGCTCCCCGCCCGACCAGGCCCGGCGCGTCGAGTCGTGCCCGTTCGCGCCCCGCTGCGACTGGGTGATCGACCGCTGCCGCGAGGAGTTCCCCGCCCTCGCCGGCGTCGCGCCGGATCACGGGGTCGCCTGCCACCGGCGCGACGAGGTCCGCGACACCCCCCCGCTCGCGGCAGCCGCGCCATGAGCGCCACGAACGGCAGCGACGCGCTGCTGCAGGTCCGCGACCTCGTCAAGCACTTCCCGGTCCGGCGCGGCGTGCTGCGCCGGCAGGTGGGCGCGGTGCAGGCGCTCGACGGCATCACCATCGACATCCGGCGCGGCGAGACGCTCGGGCTGGTGGGCGAGAGCGGATCGGGGAAGTCGACCGCCGCGCGGACCATCCTGCGCCTGCTCGAGCCCACGCGCGGGCAGGTCATCTTCGACGGCGAGGACGTCACCGCCGCCGACCGCAAGGACCTGCGCCGGATCCGCCCACGCATGCAGATGGTCTTCCAGGACCCCTACGCATCTCTGAACCCGCGCAAGACCGCCGGCAGCACGGTCATGGAGGCGCTCGAGACCAACCACATCGGAGCGGCATCGGGGCGCCATGGGCGCGTGGAGGAGCTCTTCGAGCTGGTCGGCCTGAGCCCGCGCTTCCAGAACCGCTATCCGCACGAGTTCTCGGGCGGCCAGCGCCAGCGCATCGGGATCGCGCGCGCGCTGGCCACCGAGCCCCGCTTCGTGATCGCCGCCGAGGCGACCTCCGCCCTGGGCGTCTCGATCCAGGCCCAGATCGTCAACCTGCTCGACGACCTCAAGCGCCAGCTCGAGCTGACCTACCTGTTCATCTCGCACGACCTCTCGATGGTCCGCCACATCAGCGACCGGGTCGCCGTGCTCTACCTCGGCAAGGTGGCCGAGCTGGGGACGAGCGCCGACGTGTGGGAGCGCCCGCTGCACCCGTACACGCTCGCGCTGCTCTCGGCCATCCCCGTGCCCGACCCGGTGCGCGAGTCCGAGCGCGAGCGGATCGTGCTGCCCGGCGACCCACCCGACCCGGCCGACCCGCCGAGCGGCTGCCGCTTCCACACGCGCTGCTCGTTCGCCACCGACGTCTGCCATACCGACGAGCCGGAGCTGCGCGACCTCGGCACGCCGCAGGCGCCACACATCGTCGCCTGCCATCACGCCGAGCGCGTCCGCCGGTCGGCCGACCACGAGAAGGAGACCGTCCCGTGACCCGACACGAGCCCCTGGCGGCCACCGCCTACCCGTTCCACCGCTTCAGCGGGAGCCACCTCGAGGTCGGCCGCCAGTACGGCGAGCAGTGCCGCGACTTGATCGTGCGCCACTACGAGCTCGCGATCGAGCGGCTGGGCGCGCAGCCGGGCCTGACCGCCGAGGACGCGCTCGACCGGGCGCTCGAGTACCGCGGGCACGTGCAGCGCCATGCCGGGTTCCTGGACGAGGAGATCCAGGGGCTCGCCGAGGGCGCGCGGCTCTCGCTCGGTCAGGCGTACCTGCTCCAGCTCAGGGCGGAGCTCAACCAGGCGCGCGGCGACCAGGTCGACGACGAGTGCACGACCTTCGCTGCGCTGTCGGAGGCGACGGCCGACGGCGCTGCGCTCGCCGGCCAGAACGCCGACCTGCCGAGCATCTACTCAGAGCTCGGCGTCGTGGTGCAGATCGCCGCCGGCGACCGGCCCGAGGTCCTGATGCTCACGCCCGCCGGCCAGATCTCCTACATCGGGATCAACGACGTCGGCGTGTGCGTCTTCGGCAACTTCCTCACGTGCGACGGCTGGCGGGTGGGGTTCCCCCGCTACCTGCTGACCCGGCTCGTGCTGGCGCACGGCTCGATCGGCGACGCGCTCGCCACCCTCGACGGCGTGCCCCGCGCATCCTCGCGGAATCTCATGATGCTCGACGCGAGCGAGACGGCGGCCGACCTCGAGACGACGCCGACGCGGTCCGCGGTGCTCGAGCCCGAGGACGGCTGGCTCGCGCACTCCAACCACTACGTCGCCGACGAGCTCACCGCCGAGGAGACCGCCGATCCGGTCCGCTTGGAGAACTCGCGGACGCGTCTGGACCGGATCCGACAGCTGCTCGCCGGCCGGCGCGGCGAGCTCGACGCGCGCACGATGGCGGGGCTCTTCCGCGACCGGGCCAACTTCCCGCACGCGCTGTGCGTGCACCCCGGCGACCGGGAGGGGATCGACACGATCACGTTCGCGTCGGTCATCGCCGAGCCGAGCAGGGGGCGCATGTGGGTCTCCTCCGGTCCCCCCTCCGAGAACGAGTACCGCTGCTTCTCGTTCGCCGACGGCGATCGCCACGAGGCGCGGCTGTGAAGGTGGGCGTCGTCTCGCACCAGGGCGACGCGGCCGGTCGACACGGCATCCACGTCGCCGCCGGGGGCATCGTCGAGCCGATCCACGGCTCGAAGCGCGTGTACGACGCGGCCGTCCTGCTCGATCCGCAGGGCCGCGAGATCGCCCGCTATCGGAGGGTCCACGTCCACGACGCGGAGGCGGCCACGATCGGGGCCGGCTCGGAGCTGGGGCTCGCTCAGACTCCTTTCGGGAGCGTGGGATTGAGCATCGGCTACGACCTCTGCTTCCCGGAGCTCTACCGCAGCCTCGCGCTCGAGGGGGCGCGGGCGATCCTCCACACGGGCGCGGGACAGGACGAGCTCCTGCTTCGCGCGCGCGCCGTGGAGAACGGCGTGTTCATGGTCGCAGCGGGCATGGTCGTGGACCCCGCGGGTGCCGTCGTCGCGCGCGCCGGCGAGCGGGAGGCGACCGTGGTCGCCGACATCGACCTCTCCTGCCACCGCCCGGCGGCGAGCCTGCGGCACCGTCGCCCGGCCGTGTACCGGCCCCTCGCGGCGGACAGCTCACCCGCGGTCCCTCCCACGCGCGCGGGTGACGGCGCCACCCTCTCCTACTACCAGCGCGGGGCGACGTCGCTGTTCGCGTCGCGGTCCGACCAGCGCTTCTCCTGGTGCCTGTACGTCCCGAGCGACTACGACGAGGACGCTGAGACCACGTATCCGCTGGCCGTGGTCGTGCACGGCACGACGCGCACCGCGCAGCGCTATCGCGACGAGTTCGCCGCGTTCGGTGAGCGCCACGGCTGCATCGTGCTCGCTCCGCTGTTTCCCTGCGGGATCGTCGAGCCCGGCGACCTGGACAACTACAAGCGCATCGAGTACCGCGACATCCGCTTCGACCGCGTGCTGCTGGACATCGTCGACGAGGTGAGCGAGACCTACCGGATCGAGGCCGAGCGCTTCCTGCTGCACGGATTCTCGGGCGGCGGCCACTTCGCGCACCGCTTCTTCTACCTGCATCCCGACCGCCTGCTGGGCGTCTCCATCGGTGCTCCGGGAATGATCACGCTGATCGACCCGGCGAAGCCCTGGTGGATCGGGACCCGCGATCTCGAGGAGCGCTTCGGGATTGCGCTGCGTCTCGAGGAGATGCGCGAGGTCGCCGTCCAGATGGTGATCGGCGGCGAGGACACCACCACTTGGGAGATCAACAACCGCGACAGCCCGGGCTGGATGGACGGAGCCGACGCCGCGGGCCGTACGCGCCTGGAGCGTTTGGGCGCGCTGCGGAAGAACTACGAGCGCGCGGGGATCGGAGTGCAGTACGACATCGTGCCCGGGGTGGCGCACGACGGCTACCGGGTGCTCGAGCCGGTGCGCAGGTTCTTCGCGGCGAGCCTCGCCCGCACCCGCGGCGAGGTTGCCCGCTGATGGCCGGGACGCCGCTCGCATGACGGAGGTGCTCCGCGCGGCCGCGATCCAGATGAACTCCACGCCCGACCGGACGCGCAACCGCGCCACCGCCGAGCGGTTGACCCGCGCGGCCGCCGCCGCAGGCGCCGAGCTCGTCTCGCTGCCGGAGAACTGGAACCTGCTCGGGACGACCGAACAGCTCGTCGCCGGGGCCGAGGCACTCGACGGCCCCTCGATCATGTGGGCGCGGGCGCTCGCCCGGGAGCTGCACGTCGATCTCGTGGCCGGCTCGATCATGGAGCGCCGCGCGGAATCCTCCCCGAAGGCGCTCAACGCGAGCGTGCACGTCGGGCCCGACGGCGAGATCCGGGCCGTCTACCGGAAGATCCACCTGTTCGACGTGGAGGTGGGCGACGTCGTCTACCGCGAGTCGGATGCCGCGGCCGCCGGCGACGAGATCGTGACGAGCGCGGCGCATGGCGGGGTCGAGCTCGGCCTGGGCATCTGCTACGACCTTCGCTTCCCGGAGCTGTTCCGCATCCTCGCGTTGCGAGGAGCGCGCGTCGTCGTACTGCCCTCGGCGTTCACGCTCGCCACCACCGGCGCGCACTGGGAGGTGCTGGTCCGTGCCCGCGCGATCGAGAACCAGCTCTTCGTCATCGCCCCGAACCAGATCGGGACGTCGGTGCCCGGCGAGGAGTGGGGTGGCCGCTCGCTGATCGCCGATCCGTGGGGCGACGTCCTCGCCGTCGCCCCGGACGAGGAGACGTTCGCGATCGGCGACCTCGACCTCCGCCACCAGGCGGAGGTGCGCCGCAAGCTGCCGTCGCTGGCCAACCGCCGCGCCGCGGTCTACCGCTGGCCGGAGTAGACCGGTTCAGGCGCACCTCTGAGGTCACCGTCGGGGAGCAGCGGCATCTCCAGACCCGGCTCGGCGCCGAGCAGCACGGCTCGGGTGATGGCGGCAGAGCCGAAGCGGTCGCGCACGTCGTCGAGCGTGACGTCGAGGGCGGTCGGGCGGCGTCGATCGAGCGCCAGCGCGAGCTGGACGGCGCCCTCGTCTTCGAGGTTGCCGAGCGCCACGCCGACGAGCGTGACGCCCTGGCGCTCGATCGTCGGCATGGCGGTCGAGAGCAGACCGCGCGCCGTGGTGAGGATCGCCCGGGTCTGCGCGGTCGCCTCCGACAGCGTGTGCGAGCGCGTCGCGCGCGAGAAGTCGTCGAACCGTAACCGGAGCACGACGGTGCGGCAGACGCGCCGGCCCGCCCGCAGCCGGCGGGCGACGCGGTCGACGAGGGCGAGGACGACGGCGTCGAGGACCGCAGGCGAGCTCGGCCTGCGGCCGAGCGCTCGCTGCGCCCCGATCGAGCGCCGACGGCGCCCGCGCTGAACCGGCCGCGGATCCCGGTTGTGCGCGAGGGCGTGGAGCTGGCGCCCCGACGCCCGCCCGAGGAGGGAGACGAGCGTTGTCTCGGCGAGCAGGGCGACCTGGCCGACGGTTCTGATCCCCCGGTCGTGGAGCTTGGTGGCGGTGACCGGGCCGACGCCCCAGATCCGTTCGACTGCGAGCGGGTGCAGGAACGCCAGCTCGCCGTCGGGTGCCACCACGAGCAGACCGTCGGGCTTGGCCACGCCGCTGGCCACCTTGGCGAGGAACTTGGTCCTCGCCACCCCGACAGTGATCGGCAGGCCGACCCGCTCGAGCACCGCCCGCCGCAGCCGCACGGCGATCTCCCTGGGCGAGCCCGAGATCCGCTTCAGCCCGCGAACGTCGATGAACGCTTCGTCGATCGACAGCGCTTCGACCAGCGGCGACGTCTGCTCGAACACCTCGAACACCGCCCTGCTCGCCTCGGCATAGGCGGACATGCGGGGCTCGACCACGACCGCCTCCGGGCACAGCCGGCGCGCTCGCGCGCCACCCATCGCCGTGCGAACGCCATAGGCCTTGGCCTCGTAGCTGGCGGCGAGCACGACACCGCCGCCGACGATGACGGGGCGAGCACGCAGACGCGGATCGTCTCGCTGCTCCACCGACGCGAAGAACGCGTCGAGGTCCGCGTGCAGGATCGTCGCCTCGCCTCTCACGAACGTATGTTCGCACTACGCTCGCCGGCACGCAACCGCCGGAGAGCGGCCGCCGAGGACCTAGGACCAATTGCCTCTGTGAAACGGGCGCCCCGCGGGCCAGGATGACCACATGACCCACGCACGAGCGCCAGGCGAGCCGATCACCGACGCGCGCGAGAACCGCGATCGGGCGCCGGCACGCGACAGCGTGACGGCGAGCTGATCGCGCGTGCGCGCCGTCAGGTTGGTGGAGTTCGGCGCGCCCGACGTGCTCGTCGCCGCGGACGTGCCCGACCCGGAGCCCGGCCGCGGGGAGGCCGTGATCGAGGTGGCGTTCGCCAACATCACGTTCGTGGAGACGCAGTTCCGCGCGAGCGGCGCCGGTCCATACAAGGCGGAGCTGCCGATGATCCCCGGCAACGGCGTTGGCGGCATCGTCGCGGCGGTCGGTGCGGGCGTCGCCGAGGGACTGGTCGGCAGGCGAGTGGTCAGCGGCACCGGTGGTTCGGGCGGCTATGCCGAGCGCGTCGTCGTGGATGCCGGCGGCCTCATCGACGTGCCGGACGGGCTGGAGCTCGACACCGCGGTCGCGCTGCTGGCCGACGGGCGCACGGCGACGATGCTCGTCCGCGCGGTCGGCGTGCGGGAAGGCGACCGCGTGCTGGTCGAGGCGGCGGCGGGCCGGCTGCGGCCGGTGATCGGGCAGCGGTTCGCGCTCGAGCGGGCGGCCGACGCGCACGCGGCGATCGAATCGCGGGCCACCGTGGGCAAGACCCTGCTCGACATGCGGTGACCCTGCCGGTCAGAACTCCTCCGGGCACCACGGCTCGCGCACGGCCTTGAACGCCCGGGCGGCCGCGATCAGCGCGCCCGGCGTGCGCTCGCGCACCC
>JBPCNM010000425.1:0-2650 GCA_051001255.1 Solirubrobacteraceae bacterium | reverse complement strand
CACATCATGTGGTCAACGTCGCGGAACCTGCGGTCGACCCGGGGCGCGCACGATCGTTGTGCCCCCCAACGCCTCCGGAGCCGGCCGCAAGCCCCGGAGGGTCATGGATCGGGTGGCGGCGTGCCTTGGCGCGCGGCAACGCCGGTCGCCCCGGTGCGCGCGGAGCTTGCGACCGGCGTTGACGGCGTACGTCGCCGAGAACGCCGGGAGCGCCGGGGCGAGGACATCGCGCCCGACGTTGACGCCGAACGTCGCGCGGGCAGAACGTTGAAGTCCTATGGCGCCCCCAACGTCGTGAACGACCCGCTGGCGCACCCGCCTCACGTCGCTGGGAACGCCGCCACGCCTCCGGAGCCGACCACAAACCCCGACCCGCTCTCGACGCCGCCGTTGACCTAGCGGCCAAGCCCGCCCACCGAACGCCCAAGCAGCGCCTGCGTGCCGCCGCAGCGCCGCGTTCAGCCGGAGCGCAGCCGCTTGCGCAGCATCAGCAGGCCGATGATCGTCTTGGCGTCGCGGCAGTCCGCGATCAGTCCGTCCAGCCCGGCCAGCGGGTGCGGCTCGATGTCGATCCGCTCATCCTCGATCTCCTGGCCCGGCGCGTCGCGCAGGTCGGTGGCGAGGAAGATGTGGCACCGCTCGTCGGTGAAGCCCGCCGAGGTGAAGTAGGTCGTGAGGTGCTCCCAGGTCCCGGCGGCCTTGCCGACCTCCTCGGCCAGCTCGCGCTTGCCGCACTCCAGCGGGCTCTCCCCGTCCTCGTCGAGCTTGCCCGCCGGGAGCTCGAGCAGGTCGGGGTCGCCGGTGGCCTCGCGCGGCTGGCGGACGAGCACGACGTGCTCGCCGTCGTGGGCGACGATGCCGACCGAGCCGGGATGCACGACCCACTGGCGAGTGACCTCCTTTCCGTCCTCGTGGCGGAACGTGCCCTCCTTGACGTCGACGACCGCGCCCTCGAACACGGTCCGTTCCTGCAGGCGCTCGAAGCGGGAGCTCATGCGCCGGCATGATGGCACCGCCGCCCGCAGGGGAAGCGTGCGCCCCGGTCAGGCCAGCGCAGCGGTCTCTTCGAGCAGCGCGAGGCCGACGTCGAGCATCCCCTCGAGCGCCACGATGCTGACCCGCTCGGTCGGCTCGTGGTTGTGCTCGGTGCCGTTGGCGAGGTTGACGCACTCCACCCCCTGGGCAGCGAGCGCGTTGGCGTCCGAGCCGCCGCCGGTCGCGACGCGGGCGGGCACGTAGCCGCAGGCGCGCAGGGCGGCCTCGGCCGCGACGACCGCCGGCGCCATGCCCTTCTGGCGGTAGCCCTCGAAGAGCTTCTCGCACACCACGTCGACGTCGCATTCCCCCGCGGCGGCGCCGTCGTGGACGGCGTCGATCATGCGGGCGACGACCTCCTCCACCCGCTCGGCGTCGAGCGAGCGCGCCTCCGCGAGCAACCGGCACCGCTCGGGCACGACGTTCGTGGAGCCGACGCCGCCGTGGATCGAGCCGACGTTGGCGGTGGTCTGCTCGTCGATGCGGCCGTGCGGCATCGCGGCGATCGCGTGCGCGGCGGCGAGGATGGCGCTGCGCCCGGCCTCCGGGCGAACGCCGGCGTGGGCGCTGCGGCCGCGGAACTCGGCGGCGATCCGGTAGTAGGTCGGCGAGGCGACGATCACCTCGCCGATCGGCGTCGCGTGGTCGAACACGTAGCCGTGGTCGGCGCGCAGGGAAGAGGCGTCGAACGCCTTGGCGCCGGCCAGCGCGTTCTCCTCCTCGACGGTGAAGAGCAGCTCGATGCCCACGGGAGCGCCCTCGACGGCGGTACGCCGCGCGAGCTCGAGGAAGACGGCCACGGCAGCCTTGTTGTCGGCGCCGAGGATCGAGGCACGGGCGTTCTCCCAGCCGCCGTCGACGACGACCGGCTCGATCTCGCCGCTGACCTCGACGGTGTCGAGGTGCGCGCACAGCAGCACGGTGCGCTCCGAGCAACCGCGGACGCGCGCCAGCAGGTTGCCGCGCGCGTCGGCCTCGACCGCGAGGCCCATCGCCTCAAGCTCACGCGCCACGTGTGCGGCCACGTCGGTCTCGTGGCCGAACGGACTGGGGATGCGGCACAGCGCGGCGAAGGTCTCGTTGAGCCGCGCCCTCTCGGCCTCGCTGGCCCGTCTCACGTCAGCGCTGCTGCAAGCGGCCCGTGGGCTCGTGCAGCGGCTCAGCCGGCGCTCTGCCTCGGCCTGCGAACTCTCCTGCCTCGCGCTGCGCGCTCGTCACCGCTTCGCTCGCTCGGCCAGATGCCTCGCCACCGGCTATCGCCTCGCCGCTGACTTCGTCGGCGCTCGCGTCCTCGGGCCGGCTGGCCCGCATGGCCTCGCCCGCCTCGGGCAGCTCGTGCGGGCGGCGCTGCTGCGCGTAGCGCTGGGCGGCGCCCACGAACTCCCGGAACAGCGGCGCCGGGCGGTCGGGGCGGGACTTGAACTCCGGGTGGTACTGGGAGGCGACGAAGAACGGGTGGGCCGGCAGCTCGATGATCTCGACCAGACGCTCGTCGGGCGTCGTGCCGGAGACGATCAGACCGGCGGCCTCGAGCCGGCGGCGCAGGAAGTTGTTGACCTCGTAGCGGTGGCGGTGGCGCTCGTAGATGACGGCCTCGCCGTAGATCTCGCGCGCC
>JBPCNM010000424.1:0-4689 GCA_051001255.1 Solirubrobacteraceae bacterium | reverse complement strand
CGTCCGGACGCGCCGTGCTCGTCTCCGGTCTGACGGTGATGGCCGCCATGGCGGGCATGTTCCTGGCGGGCAACGCGGTCTTCGTGTCATTCGGCATCGGCACGATCCTCGTGGTCGGCGTCGCGATACTCGGCTCGGTCACGGTGCTGCCCGCGATGCTCTCTTTCCTCTCCCGCAAGGGCTGGACGGAGAAGGGCCGCGTGCCGTGGGTCGCCAAGCGGCGCCACAAGACGAAGGGCGAGTCGAAGGTCTGGGGCGCGATCCTGGACCGCGTGCTCAAGCGCCCGCTGGTCGCCGCGGTGCTGGCCGGCGGCGTGCTGGCCGCGCTCACCATCCCCGCGTTCTCGATGCACACGGTCAACCCCGGCATCACCGGGCTGCCGCGTGACCTCGACGTCATGCAGGCCTACGACCGCATCGACGCGGCGTTCCCGGGCGGGAGCGTGCCGGCCGTGACCGTCGTCAAGGCGGCGGACGTGACCGCGCCGGACGTCGCGCAGGCAATCGACGACCTGCAGGAGCAGGCGATCGCCAGCGGCCAGCTCGACAAGCCCGCCAGCGTCGACATCAACCCCGACAAGACCGTCGCCACCGTGGCGCTGGCGGTCAAGGGCACCGGCACCGGCACCGACGCGGCGTCGGAGCGGTCGCTGGCGGTCCTGCGCGACGACGTCGTCCCGGCCACCGTGGGCAAGCTGCAGGGCGCCGAGGTGGCCGTCACCGGCTTCACCGCGGGGTCGAAGGACTTCAACGACGTCATGCGCTCGCACCTGCCGATCGTGTTCGCGTTCGTGCTGACGCTGGCCTTCATCCTGCTGCTTGTCACGTTCCGCTCGCTGGTCGTGCCGATCAAGGCGATCATCCTCAACCTCCTGTCGGTCGGGGCCGCGTACGGCATCCTCAAGCTCGTCTTCCAGGACGGGCGCCTGGAGGGCCTGCTCGACTACCAGTCGGTCGGCGGGATCACGTCCTGGCTGCCGTTGTTCCTGTTCGTGATTCTCTTCGGCCTCTCGATGGACTACCACGTGTTCATCCTCAGCCGGGTGCGCGAGGCGGTCGACAGCGGCATGTCCACCGACAAGGCGGTCACACACGGGATCAAGAGCACGGCGGGCGTCGTGACCAGCGCGGCCGCGGTGATGGTCGCCGTGTTCGCGATCTTCGCCACGCTGAGCATGCTCGAGTTCAAGCAGATGGGCGTCGGCCTCGCCGTGGCGGTGCTGATCGACGCCACGATCGTCCGCGCGGTGCTGCTGCCGGCGACGATGAAGCTGCTGGGCGAGCGCAACTGGTGGCTGCCGAAGCGCCTGAACTGGATTCCGAAGATCGGCCACGAGCCGCAGCCGGAGCCCGCGCGATAGGGGTTTCGCCTGCCAGGCGAGCGCGCTCGTTCCTCGCCGCTCGCCTTCGGCGACGATACTTGGGCGATGAGAATGCGCGCAGCCGTGCTCGAGTCCTTCGGCGAACCCCTCGTCGTCGGGGAGGTCGAGCTCGACGAACCCAAGGGCCGCGAGGCGCTGGTGCGCCTCGTGGCCTGCGGGGTCTGTCACACCGACCTCTACACGGCGTCCGGCGTCGACCCTTCCGGCTACGCCCCCTGCGTCCTCGGGCACGAGGGCGCCGGGGTGGTCGAGCGGGTCGGCCCCGACGTCACGCTGGTGGCCCCCGGCGACCACGTGGTCACGCACTTCTCGCCCCAGTGCGGGGAGTGCGTGCACTGCCGCTCTGCGAGGACGAACCTCTGCCTGGCGATCCGCGAGCCGCAGAACGCGGGCTACCTCCCGGACGGCACCACGCGCCTGAGCCGGGGCGGCGAGCGCATCCGCCACTTCATGGGCACCTCGACGTTCGCGGAGTACACGGTTATGCCCGAGATCGCGCTCTCCAAGGTGAACCCGGAGGCGCCGCTGGACGGCGCCGCGCTGTTCGCCTGCGGGCTCTCCACCGGCCTCGGCGCCGCGATGCAGACCGCGAAGGTCGAGCCGGGCGCGACCTGCGTCGTGTTCGGCGCCGGCCTGGTAGGCCTCGGCGCGGTGGCGGGCTGCCGGCTGCAGGGCGCCGAGCGGATCATCGCGATCGACCTCTCCGAGGAGCGGCTCGAGCTGGCGCGCGGACAGGGCGCCACCGACGTGCGCGTCGGAGGCTCGGACACGGTCGAGTGGATCGTCGAGCAGACCGGCGGGTTCGGCGCGGACTACACGTTCGAGGCGACCGGCAACGTCGGCGTGATGCGCCAGGCGGTCGAGTCGGCGCGCATGGGCTGGGGACTGTGCACGGTCACCGGCGTGGCCGGCAGGGGCGAGACGCTCGACGTGATCCCGCGCTACCTGATCACCGGTCGGCGCATCGCCGGATCGTCGTTCGGCGGGCTCAAGAGCCGCGACCAGGTGCCGCAGCTGATCGAGCGCTGGATGGCCGGCGACATCGACGTCCAGCCGTTCCTCTCGCACGAGCTGACGCTCGACGACGTCAACCGCGGATTCGACCTGATGGAGTCACAGGACGGCATCCGGTCGGTCATCCGATTCTGAGTAGGCTGCCGCGACATGGCTCGAATCGGACTGCTCACCGGGGGCGGAGACTGCCCCGGCCTCAACGCCGTCATCCGTGCGGTCGTGCGCAAGGGGATCAACGCGTACGGACACGAGTTCGTCGGGTTCCGCTACGGCTGGGCAGGGGTCCTCTCCGGCGACGCGATCGAGCTGACCAACCAGAGCACGAGCGGGATCCTGCACCGCGGCGGGACCATCCTCGGCACCTCGCGGACCAACGTGTTCAAGGAAGACAACGGGCTCGAGCGCGTGCAGGCGTCGCTCGAGCGGCTCCGGCTCGACGCGCTGATCCCGATCGGCGGCGAGGACACGCTCGGCGTCGCGGGCAAGCTGTCGGACGGGGGCGTCAACGTCGTCGGCGTCCCCAAGACGATCGACAACGACCTGGCCGGCACGGACTTCACGTTCGGCTTCCAGACCGCGGTGCAGATCGCGACCGACGCGATCGACCGGCTGCACACGACCGCCGAGTCGCACAACCGCGTGATCGTGGTGGAGGTGATGGGCCGCCACGCGGGCTGGATCGCCGCCTACGCCGGCCTTGCCGGCGGGGCCGACGTCGTGCTCGTGCCGGAGCGCCCGTTCGACATCGAGGAGGTCTGCGAGCGGCTGCGGCGCCGTCACGCGCAGGGCCGCAACTTCTCGATCGTCGTCGTCGCCGAGGGCGCGACGCCCAAGGACGGCGGCCTGCAGTCGGAGTTCGAGACGACCGACTCGTTCGGCCACGTGCGGCTCGGCGGCATCGCGATCGCGCTCGAGCGCGAGATCGAGCGGCGCACCGGCTTCGAGTCGCGGATGACGATCCTCGGGCACGTCCAGCGCGGCGGGACGCCGCTGGCCTATGACCGTGTGCTCGGCTCCCGCTTCGGCGTCGAGGCGATCGACGCGGCCAGCGAGGGCGACTACGGCAAGATGGTCGCGCTGCGCGGCACCGAGATCGTGCGCGTCGCGCTCACGGAGGCGCTGGCCGAGCCCAAGCTGCTCGACCAGAAGATGTTCGAGACCGCCGAGGTGTTCTTCGGCTGATCGCACTGCCGGGTCCTCCCGCCGGAGCGGCCGGGTAGATTGGGGCACATGTTCAAACAGGGACCCATCCCCGCCTTCGTTCACGGCGTCATCGAGTACATCGCCGGCGCCGTGCTCATCGCGGCGCCGTTCCTGCTGAGCTTCGACGCCGACGCTGCGACCGCGGCCTCGATCGTCGCCGGCGTCCTGATCCTCATCATCGCGGCCTCGACGGCCATGAGCACCGGGCTCATCAAGTCGATCCCGGTGCAGGCGCACGTCGTGCTCGACTACATCCTCGCGGTCCTGCTGATCGCCGCGCCGTTCCTCTTCGGCTTCTCCGACGACGGCACCGCGACGGCCTTCTTCATCGGGCTCGGCGTGCTGCACCTGCTGCTGACGATCGCCACCCGGTTCATCCGCGACGAGTCCTCGCGGCGCCGGCGTGGCACCGAGCCGGTGCGGTGATCTTCCGCTCCGGCAGCGACGACGCGGATCCGGTGCTCGCCGGCGCGCACGAGGAGCGCCACGGCGCGCGGACGGCTCGGCTGGGCACCGGGACGCTCGCGTGCCCGCAGTGCGACGCGCCTGTCGCGCTCGCCACCGGTTCGGTGTCACCGGTGGACCCGCTCGGCTGCCCGTTCTGCCTGCACGTAGGCGCCGTGCGCGACTTCCTCTCGCTCGTACCGCCTACCCGGCCGGCCCGGGTCGAGCTGCGCGTCGTCCCCCGGGCCCGCTAACCGCCCTTGCGCGCGAGCGCGTCGGCCAGTTCGGCCTTGGACATGCTCGAACGGCCCGAGATGCCCGCCCGCTTCGCGCGCTCGTAGAGCTCGTCCTTGGTGTTGCCGACGGCGTCGACACCGCCGTGGGTGCGCTTCGGGCGGTTGCGGGCCGCGGCGCCGCGCTGCTTGGACTGCGCGTCGGAAGGGCCCTTGGAGTCCTTGGCCTCCCAGTGGTCGCCGACCTTCTCGAACGAGTGCTTGACCGCCGACCACGCGGTCTGGTGGGCCCGGGCCTCGGAGTCGTAGGACTCCTCGGCGGAGTCGAGCGTTCTGGCGTAGGTGCGCTGCGCCTTCTTGGGCGACTTCTTCAAAGTCCGCGGCAGGTCTTCCTCGGAAGTAGGCATACGCGG
>JBPCNM010000423.1:0-3477 GCA_051001255.1 Solirubrobacteraceae bacterium | reverse complement strand
GTGACCGGCGTGCGCAGCTCGTGCGACGCGTCGGCGAGCAGCCGCCGTTCGGCCTCCCGCGCGTGGTCAAGCGCGTCGAGCATGCGGTTCAGCGCGCCGGCCAGCTCGCCGAGCTCGTCGCGCGTGGCCGCCGCCGGGAGCCGTCCGCCGCCGTGGGGCGCCTCGCTGATCGCACGCGCCCCCACCGCCAGGCGCCGCAGCGGCCTCAGCCCGCGCGCGGTGAGCGCGGTGGCCAGCAGGCCGCCCAGCGCGGCGGCGGCGAGCGCGGCGATGGCGATCGCCTCGCGCAGCCGGGCGAAGATGACCTCGATGTCGCGCATCGAGGACGCGACCAGCACCGTGCCGCCGCTCGCGACCCCGCCGGTCGCGGCGAGCGGCGCGGCATAGAGCCGGATCGGCTCGTCGCCCAGGCGGTCGTCGGCGTAGCCCGTGCGCCCCTCGCGCAGCGCGCGCCCGAGCACGGTGCCGCCCGGCAGCAGGCGGCCGCGCAGCGCATCCGAGCGCGCGACGATCCGGTCCTCGCGATCGCGCACCTCGACCCACAGCTGGCGGCCGCCCGACCCGAGGTCCAGCGCGCCGCGCGTCTCGAGCAGCTCCGGCGTGACCGCCGCCAGCTGCGCGACGTCCACCGCCCGCCGGCGCAGGTCGCGGTCGACCGTTCCGCGCAGCTGGTGCTCGACGACCAGCGTCGCGGCGATCCCCAACACGGCGAGCGCCACCAGCACCGCCACGGCCGAGGCGGCGGCGAGGCGCGCGCGCAGCGACCAGCGCGTCATGCGCGCACGGTGAAGCCGGCGCCGCGCACGGTGTGGATCACCGACGGCTCGCCGAGCTTGCGCCGCAGGTAGCCGACGTAGCGGTCGACCACGTTCTCGGTCGCCTCGCCGTCCCAGACCTCGTCGAGCGCCCGCGCGCGCGTGACCACCGCGCGCGGCCCCGCCCGCAGCAGCAGCTCGAGCAGCGCCGACTCGCGCGCGGTGAGCGGGATCTCGCGGCCGTCGCGGGTAGCCCTCCGCGCCTCGGGGTCGAGCGCGATGCCGGCGCCCGAGGGGAGCGCCGCGATCGTCGTGGCCGGGCCGCGGCGGCCCAGGGCGCGCACGCGCGCAAGCAGCTCCGGGGTCGCGAACGGCTTGACGAGTTAGTCGTCGGCGCTGCCGTCCAGGCCGGCGACGCGGTCGTCGACCGTGTCGCGCGCGGTGAGCAGGAGCACCGGGACGCCGATCCCCTTCTCGCGCAGGCGGCGGCACACCTGCAGCCCGTCGAGCCCCGGCATCGCGACGTCGAGCACGACGAGGTCCGGAATGGAGCGCTCCAACGCGGCCAGCGCGGCGCCGCCGTCGGGCGCGGCCACGGTCTCGTAGCCCTCGGCGGCCAGCGTGCGCACGAGCATCCGGAGCACCGGCGGGTCGTCGTCGACGATCAGGACACGGTCGGCCATCCGTCAGAGCAATCCTAGGCGGGCGCCCTTGAGAGCTCTCTGAACGCTGTCAGGCGTTCAGCGTCGCCGCGATCACGCGGCGGTAGGTCGGCGTCGCCTCCGCGACGCGCGCGCGGCCAGCGTCCGTGACGGTGGCGAAGATGCCTCGGCGGTCGTCGGAGCACATCGCGCGCAGCGCGAGGCCCTCGTCCTCCAGCCGCGCGACCACGCGCGAGCACGTGCTCTGCGTGAGGTGCACGACATCGGCCAACTCCTGCATCCGGACCTTGCTCGCAGGGCAGGCCGCGATGCGCTCGAGCACCTCATACTCGACGGCGGAGAGGTCGTGCGCGCGCCGCAGCTCGCTCTCCAGGGCGGCCTGGACGGTGGCGTGCGCGGCGTTGAGCGCGCGCCAGGCGTCGATGGGGTCGGCGGGTGCTTCGACCTTCGGCACGGCGGGCATACTATCAGATTTATGCGAGAGAATCAATTCCGACGGCAATAGTTGATTCTGCATATGATGCCGGATCATGAGTGCCTCCTCCCCACCCGCTCGCCCGGATCCCACCGCCTTCGACCGGCGGGCGTGGATCACGCTGCTCGTGCTGTGCGGCGTCCTGTTCCTCGACGGGCTCGACGTCTCGATGGTCGGTGTCGCGCTTCCGAGCATCGAGACCGACCTGCAGCTCTCCACCTCGACCCTGCAGTGGATCGTCAGCGGCTACGTGCTCGGCTACGGCGGGCTGTTGCTGCTCGGCGGCCGGACCGCCGACCTGCTCGGCCGGCGGCGCGTCCTGCTCGTCGCGCTCGCGGTCTTCGCGTTCGCGTCGCTGCTGGGCGCGCTCGTCGACAGCGGCCCGCTGCTGATCGCCGCCCGCTTCATCAAGGGCGCGGCCGCCGGATTCACGGCACCGGCCGGCCTCTCGATCATCACGACGACGTTTCCCGAAGGCCCGCTGCGAAATCGTGCGCTCGGGATCTACACGGCCACCGGCGCGAGCGGCTTCTCGCTCGGCCTGGTGCTCGGCGGGGTCCTGACCACGGCCGGCTGGCGCTGGACGTTCCTGATGCCCGTCCCGATCGCCGTGGTGCTGCTGATCGTGGCGACACGCGTGCTCCGGCCCGACCCGCCGCGCGTCCGCGAGGGTCGCTTCGACATCGCCGGCGCCGTCTCGGTCACCGGCGCGATGCTCGCGCTCGTGTTCGGCGTCTCCGGCGCGCCGGAAGCGGGCTGGACCTCGGCGCAGACGCTCGGCGCCCTTGCCGGCTCCGTGGCGCTCGGCGCCGCGTTCCTCGCGATCGAGTCGCGCGTCGCGCATCCGCTCGTGCGGCTCGGCATCCTGCGCTCCCCCGTGATCGCGGGCGCGAACATCGGCGGCATGACCGTCTTTGCCTGCTACTTCGGCTTCCAGTTCATGGTCACGCTGTACATGCAGCAGCTGCTGGGCTGGTCGGCGCTCGAGACCGCGCTCGCGTTCCTCCCGGCCGGCTTGCTCGTGGCGTTCGGCGCCCCGCGCATGGGCCCGCTCGCGACGCGGTTCGGGACGGCGCCGCTGATCACGGCCGGGCTGCTGTCATTCGTCGTCGGCTACGCGCTGTTCATCCCGATCGACGCGTCGCCGACCTACACGATCGCGATCCTGCCCACGATCCTGCTGCTCGGGCTCGGCTTCGCGCTCACCTACCCGGCGGTGAACATGGCCGCCACCAGCGGCATCGCCGACCACGAGCAAGGGCTCGCCTCCGGCCTCGTGAGCACGTCGTTCCAGCTCGGCGGCGCGCTCGGGCTCGCCATCGTGACCGCGGTGATCACCGCGGGCTCGACCGACGCCTCCGACCCGTCGACGTTGCTGGACGACTTCCGGCCCGGCCTGGCGGTCGTGACCGGTCTCGCGGTCCTGGGCTTGACGAGCGTGCTCGGCGCGGTGGTCGCGCAGCGGCGCGTCCAGAAGCGCCTCGTGACGGCCTGAGAGCCCCGCCGCCCCGCGCGCAAAGTGTGCACGGGGCGATCCAGGCGCCTGCCCCTGGCGGGGACGACCCCGCCCGCACCCACCACCGCA
>JBPCNM010000422.1:0-4879 GCA_051001255.1 Solirubrobacteraceae bacterium | reverse complement strand
AAACCGCGCGAGCGCCGACGCCCAGTGGCTAGGGATCGACTCCACGCCGACGTCCACTGTCGCGAGCGGCAACGGCGAGCCGCGCGTGCGGGCGGCTGGGGCGCAGGACCCGCGCTCGCTGGCCGCGGCCCTGGACGCGGAGCTCGCGCGATGAGCGTCGCGGTCGGGCCGGGGGCCGCGCGGCTCCCGCTGCGCGTCGCGTCGGCGGCGGTCGCCGTCGTCGGCCTCGGGATCGCCGCGTACCTCACGGCCGCCCACTACGCCGGCGCCACGCCGGTCTGCGCGATCGCCCACGGCTGCGCGACCGTGCAGCAGTCCGGCTACGCCGAGCTCGCCGGCGTCCCGGTCGCGCTGCTCGGGCTGGGCGGCTACCTCGCGATCCTCGCCTCGCTCGCGCGCGACGGCGAACGGGCGCGGACCGTCACGGCGTTCCTGTCGCTCGCCGGGTTCGGCTTCTCGGCCTGGCTGACCTACGTGGAGGTCGTGCGGCTGGACGCGATCTGCATCTGGAGCGTCGGCTCGGCGGTGTGCATGACGCTGTTCGCGGTGCTGTCGGTGGCGCGCGTCCTCAGTGCGCCGCCGCACGCCCGTCGGGCGTGAGCGTGAAGACGGCCGGCGCGGACGTCGAGCAGATCCCGTCGGGTCCGCAGTCCGCCTCGGCCGACGAGTGCACCCAGCCGCGCTCGACGGCGTCGTCGAGCGCCCAGCTCAGCGCGTCGCGCGGCGGCGCGCCGAGCCGCGCGTGCAGCGCCGCGAGCGTCGCCGGTCCGCCACGCAGGGCGTCCAGGACATCGCGCGGATCGGCCGGGGTCACGCGATCAGTGTGACGCGACCCGCTCGCGCGCGTAGTACAGGCATGCGACGTCTCTGCCTCCTGCCCGCGCTCCTCGCCATGACGGTGGTGGCCGCCTGCGGCGCCGACGATGAGCAGCCCGCCTCGCCCGCGCGCGCCGACTCCACGCACCTGACCGTCGAGGTCACGCGCGCGGCGTCGGACCCGATCCGGATGGAGCTGCGCTGCGGCGGCGCCCGGCCGTGCGAGCAGCCTCAGTTCGACAGGCTCGAAGCGGCGCTGATCGCGCGCGACGAGCCCGCCAAGGCGTGCACGCTGCAGTACGGCGGGCCGGAGCGGGCCCACGTCACCGGAACGATCGACGGCCGGTCCGTCGACGCCACGCTGACGCGCTCGGACGGCTGCGGCATCGCCGACTACGAGGCGTTGTTCGCCGCGTTCGGCCGCGAGCCGCCGCTCGCGGGGGGCTGACCCGCTCAGCCAGGCTCAGCCCTCCGGCTCGTCCGCTTCCTCGCCCGCGAGCTGCTCCAGCAGCTCCAGCGCGGTCGCCTGCGCCGGCGTGGCGGCCACCTCGCCGCCCCCGAGGTCCTCGAGCTGGGGGTAGAAGCTGGCGTGCACGGTGATCTCGTCGCCGCCGGCGTCCTCGAGCACGATCGCGGCGCGGCCCCCGGTCTCGCCGTCCGCCGGCTCGGGGCCGGCAGCGGTCCGGGCGGCGGTCAGCACGGTCATGGCCAGCTCGCGCCAGTGCCCCACGGCGTCGGACTGCTCGGCCTCGTTCATGTCCGCGAGATGGTGCTGGTTGCGCTCGGCCAGGGCGGCGACGGCGGCCCGGAGGGCCGCTTCGCCGAGAAGGTCGTCGGGCTGGAAGGCCATCCGGTGAGCGTACGGCGCGCGGGCCCCGCGTGCGTCGCCGCGGCGCCCGGGCGGGGCGATCGCTGCCATGCTGCGGCCATGACCGCGCCTCCCGTCGGGGTCGACGCCACCCGCCGCACCCGGCTCGCCAACGAGCGCACGTTCCTCGCCTGGTGGCGCACCGCGCTCGCCACGGAAGGGCTCGCGGTCGCGCTGGGCAAGCTGGTCCCCGAGATCGCAGACGGGCCGAACTGGCCGTGGGTCGTCCTCGGCGTGGTCTTCTCGCTGCTCGGCGCGACGCTGGCCGCGGCCGGCTGGTGGCGTCACTCCACCGTCGATCGGGCGCTGCACGGTGGTGAGGAGGCCGCGCCCCCCGGCTGGCTGATCGCCATGCTCGGCGGGGTGCTCGCCCTCAACGGCGTCCTGGTCGCGCTGCTGGTCGCGGTCGCCTGACGGTGGGGGATGCGGAGGAGCGGCTCGTCGCCGCCCGTGCGGACCCCGAAGGCGCGGTGCTCGAAGGCTTCCACGCGCTCAAGCATGCGCTGCGCTTCGGCGCTCAGCTGCTCGGCGCGTGGACGTCGGATCCCGCCGGCCTCGCCCGGCTGGTGGCCGAACTGGCGCCCGACCTCGAGCTCGAGGGTGTCGTCGAGCCGGTCGCGCCGGCGGCGCTCGGCGCGCACGCGCATCACACCGCGGTGCTCGCCGTCGCCCGCCGGCCGGCGTTCGACCCGGCCGCGGTCGGTGCAGGGCCTGTCGTGCTGCTCGAGGATCCGCGCCATCTGGGCAACGTCGGCGCCGTCGTGCGCGTCGCCGCCGCGGCGAACGCGGCCGCGGTCCTGACCACGGGCGCGGGCGACCCGTGGGATCGCGCTGCGCTGCGCGGTTCCGCGGGCCTGCACTTCGCGCTGCCCGTGGGCCGTGCGGATCCCGCGTCGCTGCGCGACCGCCCGCTGGTCGCCGTCGACCCCGGCGGCGCGCCGCTCGGCCGGCTGCCGCCGGACGCGCTGCTGGCGTTCGGCACCGAGCGGCACGGCCTCAGTCCGGCGCTCCTGGCGCGCGCCGAGGCGCGCGTCGGGATCCCGATGCGGGCGGGCGTCTCCAGCCTCAACCTCGCCACCGCGGTCGCGGTCGTCCTCTACGCGTCCGGCTCGGCGTAGCGCTACATCGCGCGCAGCGGCTTCTCCCAGCGCTCGATCGTCCACACCGGGCGCATGCCGAGCGACTCGTAGAGCCGCGTGGCGCCGGCGTTCTCACCCTGGACCGACAACTCGGCGACGGTCAGCCCCGCTTCGCGCAGCTGCGCGAGGCCGTGCGCCAGCAGTGCCCGCCCGAGTCCCTGGGCGCGGGCGCGCGCCGCGAAGGCCAGGTCGTCGACGTAGCCGACGCCGTCCTCCCAGCGCTCGCACAGCACGACGCCGGCCAGGCCGTCGGCGTCCTCGTGCAGCAGCCACAGCGCAGGCTCCCAGCCCTCCTTGTCGACCTTGGCCGCCTGCCAGGACTCCAGCGAGCGCGGCTCGTTGCCGGGCACCCCGGCCATCGCCTCGTCGACCAGCGCGTGCACCGGAGCGTCGTCGGGCCCGCGGCTGAAGGCGCGGACCGGGACGCCGGCCGGCCGGTCGGACGCGTCGGCCAGGTCCATGCGCATGCGGAAGTAGCTGAGCGCGGGCCAGTATCCGGCCGCGAGCAGGTGCGCGCGCGCCGCCTCGTTGGTGGTGGGCACGAACTGGCGCACGAGCGCCTCCCCACGCTCCAGCGCGCGCGCCTCCGCCGCCTCGCGCAGCGCGGTGCCGACGCCGCGGCCCTCGCTGGACGGCGGTACGGTGACGAGCGCGGCGCCGCGGTCGTCGAGCATCGCGTAGCCGAGCGCCGCTCCGTCGTCCTCGAGGAGGAACGCGTCGCGCCCGAGCTCGATCCCGGGGGCGGCCCAGTCGGCCTCCACGTCCTCGAGCGTGTAGTCCGGCTTGCCGAGGTCGGCGATGTCGCGGGCGACGATCAGCTCGAGTACGGTCGCGGCGTCGCTGTGCTCGGGTGCGCGCAGCTGCATGCGCGAGGACTCTAACCGCTGAGACTCGCCACGCACGGGGCGAGCTGCTGACACGCTCCGTCGGCTAGCGTGGCGCGCCATGCGCTTCGCCGTGATGATCGAAGGCCAGGAGGACGTCGCGTGGGAGGACTGGATGGCGATCGCCGGGGCGTGCGAGCGGCTCGGGTTCGAGGCGCTGTTGCGGTCGGACCACTACGGGTCGGTCGACGGCGTGGGCGGGCGCGGCGCGCTCGACGCGTGGGGGACGGTGTGCGGGCTCGCCGCCGTGACGTCGACGCTGCGGCTCGGCACGCTCGTCTCGCCGGCGACGTTCCGCCATCCCTCCGTGCTGGCCAAGAACGCGGTGACGGCCGACCACATCTCGGGCGGGCGCGTGGAGCTGGGCGTCGGAACGGGCTGGTTGGACCGCGAGCACGCCGCCTTCGGCTTTCCGTTCCCGTCGATGGGCGCCCGGATGGACCGCCTCGCCGAGCAGCTGGAGATCGTCGCGGGCTCGTTCGCGGACGGGCCGTTCAGCTTCGCGGGCGAGCACTGGTCGGTGGAGCGGCTCGACGCGCGGCCCAAGCCCGTCCAGCGGCCGTTGCCGCTGCTGATGGGCGGCTCGGCGATGGCACGCGGGGCGGCGCTCGCTGCGCGCTTCGCGAGCGAGTACAACGTCGCGCACGTGGGCCCGCGCGAGGCGGCGGAGCGCCGTGGCCGGCTGGAGACGGCGTGCCGCGAGGCGGGTCGCGATCCGGCGACGCTCGCGTTCTCGCTCATGCACGGGTTCCTGGTCGGGGCCGACGAAGCCGACCTGCGCGCGCGGGCCGGGCGGCTGGGGGAGTGGCAGCGCCGGCAGGTCTCGGTCGACGACCTGCGGCGCACGTGGATCGCGGGGACGCCGGACGAGGTGATCGCCCGGCTGCGCGAGTACGAGGCGGTCGGAGTCGAGCGGGTGATGCTCCAGCACCACCTCTACCGCGACGTCGCGGCGCGCGAGCTGATCGCGTCCGAGGTCGTCCCGGCCTTCGCGTGAGCCAGGCCAACGCGTTCACCGGCGCGCGGCTGGACCGCGCGGGCGACGTCCGCCGTCGCGATCCCGCGTGGGTCGCGGCCCAGCGCGGGCATCCCGCCGCGCGCGCGGTGCTCGCGGGGGATGCGGGCGTCGTGATGGACGGCGACCGCCTCGCGCTCGCGCCGCTCGCCGACGC
>JBPCNM010000421.1:0-8727 GCA_051001255.1 Solirubrobacteraceae bacterium | reverse complement strand
GAGGCGGACACGGCGGAGGAGCGACTCCCCACCCAGCCGGGGACGGTGTCGGCCGTCCGGCTCGCCCGTTCGGGGGCGCACGCAGTCGTCGACCGCGAGGTGTCCGGACTCAACCCGGAGGGGATCGCGATCAGCCCGCGCGGTGACCTCGTCGCCACCGTCAACATGCGCGGCTCTGGGTTTCCGCCGGACCATCCGCGCTTCACGACGGCGAGCATCACGCTGCTGCGCTTCGACGGCCGCACGGATCGGCTGCGCCGCGTGGTCGAACAGCCGTTCCGGAGCGTCTCGCCCCAGAACGCAACCTTCGACGCGCGCGGCCGCTACCTCGCCGTGGCCGTCCTGGAGTACCTGCAGCCGACGCCCGGCGGGGGCATCGAGCTGTTTCGCGTGACGAGGAGCAGACGCCCACAGCTCGAACCGGCGCGAGACCGGATCCCGCTCGGCCGCGGGGCCCACCAGGTCGAGCTGGGGTGATGCCTCAAGGGCCCGTCAGCCCGTCAGCGCATCGAGTGCGCGGTCGACGTCGGCCGAGGTCGCGGGCAGATGACAGCTCAGACGCACGCGGCCCGCGCGGACGGAGGCGCGGACGCCCGCACGCCCCAGGCGCGCAGCGGCGTCGGGGTGCTCGGCGATGACGATCGCGCTGTCGGACGGGGGCATGCCGAGGCCCTCGCGCAAGCGGGCGGCGAGCGCGAGGTCGTAGGCGCCGACCGCGTGGACGCCGACGTCGGCGACGAGCTCGACGGCAGGCGCCGTACCGGCCCAGCACGTCCACGCCGGCGAGACGTCGAAGCGCTTGGCGGTGCGCGCCAGGCGCAGGGGACCGCCGTAGCACGTCGCCCACGGATCCTGAGCGGCGCACCAGCCCGCGGTATGCGGCGCGAGCCGCTCGAGGGCGTCGGGTCGGACGACGAGGAACGCGGTGCCGCGCGGCGACAGCAGCCACTTGTACGCGCCGCCGCAGACGTAGGTGAATCGCCGCGCGTCGAGGGGCAGCCAGCCGGCGGCCTGCGTGACGTCGAGGAACACGTCGGCGTCGTGGTGGGTGGCGGCAGCCGCGAGGGCGTCGAGGTCGAGCACGCGCCCGTCGGCCGACTGGACCGCGCTGACCGCGACGAGCGAGGTGCGCGCGTCGATCGCTTCGGGCACCTGCTCGAGCGCCACCTCGCGCACGCGCACGCCGCGCAGCTCCTGGGCGAGCATCGGGAACAGCACCGACGTGAAGTCGCCGGCGGCGACGAGCACCTCGCCGCCCGCGGGCACCGAAGCGGCGACCAGGCCGGCGAACACCGACACGTTCGCCCCGCACGCCACGTCGCGGGACTCGGCGCCCACCAGCCGCGCGAACGCCGCGCGCGCCCGGTCGACGGCGACGTCGAAGCCCGGCCCGTCGATGCGGCCGGCGGCCCACGCGGCGACCGCCTCGTGCACCGCGGCGACCGCCGCGAGCGGCGGCACCCCACTCGTCGCGGCATCGAGGTGCCCTCGCACCGGGGGAAAGCGGTCGAGCGCGGCGGCAGCGGGCGCCACGGGGCTCGGCAGCGTCGGGGTGGTGGTCATGTCCCCACCCTGGCACCATGTATCTCCAAGTGCCACTGAGACTTCTTGGAGAATCCCAAAGCGACGTCTTGGGTCGGCGCGGGCGGTGATGCTCGACCTGCGCCGCCTGCGCGTCCTGCAGGCCGTCGCGCGCGAAGGGTCGCTGAGCGGCGCCGCGCGCGCGCTCGACTACACGCAGCCCGCCGTCAGCCACCACGTCCGGCGCCTGGAAGCCGAGCTCGGGACGCCGCTCGTCATCCGGCGCGGGCGCGGCGTCGAGCTGACGCCGGCCGGCGCGGCGCTCGCGAACGGGCGAACGCCCTGCTCGCCGCCGCAGCGGCCGCACGCGAAGAGGTCGCTGCACTCGCCGGCCTGCGCCGCGGCCGCGTCCGGCTCGCCGCGTTCCCGAGCGCGAGCGCGACCCTCGTCCCGCCCGCGCTCGCCCGTTTGCGCGACGAGCATCCGGGCCTCGACGTCACGCTCGTCGAAGCAGAGCCGCCGGCGTCGGTCGATCTCGTACGCCAGGGCGACGCCGACGTCGCGCTGACGTTCGCGCACGCGGGCCTGGATCCCGAGCAGGACGCCGGACTGCACAGCACGCCGCTGCGGATCGACGAGAAGGTCGCTGTTCTCCCGGCCGGGCACGCGCTCGCCGGCCGCGACGAGATCGACGTCGCCGAGCTGGCCTCCGAGCGGTTCATCGCCGGCTGCCCGCGCTGCCGCGGGCACCTCGTCCACCTCTGCGAGAAGGCCGGGTTCACGCCGGACATCGCGTTTGCCACCGACGACTACGTCGCCGCGCAGGGCATGGTCGCCGCAGGCCTCGGCGTCACGCTCCTGCCGAGCCTCGTGCTCGACGTCGTGCGCCACCCCGACGTCGCGATCCGCTCGGTCCACGGACGCCCGACGCGGACGATCAGCGCCGTCGCCCTCGAAGGCGCGGCGACCGTGCCCAGCGTCCGCGCGCTCGTCGACGCGCTCGCGCACGACCGCGCGATCACGAGGAACGCGCCGGCGCGACCAGGCCCTTGAGCGGGCAACGCGGAGCCGGACGCGCGCGACCCGCCGCCGCGCGCCCTGCTAGGCATGGGACCATGGTTCGACGCGAAGAGCTGAGCCCCGTGCGAGTGACGGTGTGGGGCGAGAACGTCCACGAGCGCACCGAGGAGCCGGTGCGCGCCCTCTATCCGGAGGGGATGCACGCCACGATCGCCGGCGGCATCGGCGCGCTGCTGGGCGAGCGGGTGCGCGTGCGCACCGCGACGCTCGAGCAGCCCGAGCACGGGCTCACCGAGTCCGTGCTCGCCGACACGGACGTCCTGACCTGGTGGGGGCACACCGCCCACGAACAGGTCGAGGACGCCGTGGTGGAGCGCGTGCACGCCGCGGTGCTGGGCGGCATGGGGCTGCTCGCGCTGCACTCGGCGCACTACGCCAAGGTCTTTCGCCGCTTGCTCGGCACCTCGTGCAGCCTGCGCTGGCGCAACGAGGGCGAGCGGGAGCTGGTCTGGACGGTCGATCCGGGGCATCCGATCGCCGCCGGCGTCCCCCAGCCGGTCGTGATCGAGGCGCAGGAGATGTACGGCGAGCACTTCGACATCCCGGCCCCCGACGAGCTCGTCTTCGTCAGCTCGTTCGCGGGCGGCGAGGTGTTCCGCGGCGGCTGCTGCTTTCGCCGCGGGGCGGGGCGGATCTTCTACTTCAGCCCCGGCGACCAGGACTACCCGGTCTATCGCCACCCCGATGTGCAGCGTGTGATCGCCAACGCGGTCGAGTGGGCCGCTCCCGCGCCCGGCGCCCGCGGCGACGTGCCCGGCAGTCCGGAGTCGCCGCGCGCGTGGTTCGAGAGCGCGGCCACGTGAGCGCCGCCCGGTTCGCGACCATCAGCGGCGCCGAGCCCCTGCGCGGCGTCGTCGTCGGCGCGGGCCAGCTCGGCCGCTATTGGGCGCGTGAGGTGCTCGAGCATCCGGACACCGAGCTCGCCGGCTGGGTCGACCTCGACGCCGAGCGGGTGCGCGCGGAGGCGGACGCGCTCGGCCTCGCCGCGGTGCCGACGAGCGCCCGGCTGGAGGAGATGCTCGACGCCGATCGGCCCGACTTCGTCGTGAACGTGACCGCGCCCGCCGGCCATCATCCCGTTACCATGGCCGCGCTGGAGCGCGACATCGCGGTGCTCAGCGAGAAGCCGCTGGCGCCCACGATGCCCCAGGCCCTCGAGATGATCGCCGCCGCGGGTCGCGCCGAGCGCCTGTTGATGGTCAGCCAGAACCGCCGCTACATGCCCGAGCTGGTCGCGTTCCGCGACACGCTGGCCAGGCTCGGTCGGCTCTCCGGCCTGACCTGCGAGTTCTACGTCCCCCACCGCAACAAGGCGGCCGGGTTCCTGTTCGCCTTCCCCCAGCCGCTGCTGCTCGACATGGCCATCCACCTCTTCGACGGCGCGCGCGCCATCACCGGAGCCAGCCCGCTCTCGGTGTACTGCGACTCCTACAACCCGCCATGGAGCTGGTACGCCGGCCCGGCGGCGGCGAACGCCATCTTCCAGATGACCGACGAGCTGCGCTTCGCGTTCACGGGCAACTGGGCGGCGGACGGCTTCCGGACCTCCTGGACGGGCGCGTGGCGCGCCGTCGGGGAGCTCGGGACCGCGACGTGGGACGGCGGGAGCGCGCCGTGCGTCGAGCCGCGCCCCGGCGCGCGCATCACCGCAGCGGTGCCGATCGCGGTCCCGCGCGACGAAGACCGCTTCCTCGGGTTGGAGGGCGCGCTGGCCGACTTCGTCGCCGCCCTGCGCACCGGCAGCGTGCCCGCCGGCGAGTGCCACGACAACGTCCAGAGCCTCGCCATGTGCCACGCGGCCGTCGAGTCGGCCGAGCTCGGGGCGCCGGTCCCCGTCGCCACGTTCACCTCGGGCGCGGTCAGCGCGCGCCGCTGACGACTTCCTGGGTGGCCTGGGCGCGGACGTCGTAGTCGGCGCGGGCGGCCGCGATCTCGTTCTGGTGCTCCTCTGTCCACGTGACGAGCGCCTGGATCGTGTCGAGCAAGGTCGTTCCGAGGGGCGTGAGCTCGTAGTCCACACGGGGCGGCACGACGGGGTACACGGTGCGGCGGACGAGGCCATCGCGTTCCAGCTGGCGCAGCGTGACGGTGAGCATGCGCTGGCTGATGCCGTCGATCTTGCGGCGCAACTCGGTGAAGCGGAGCGTGCGCCCCTCGAGCAGGGCGATGGCGAGCAGCGACCATTTGTCGGCGATGCGATCGAGGATCTGGCGGACCTCGCAGTCCTCCCTGGTGTCCCACTGGAGCGCGTCGTAGTCGCCCTCGGTGTCGGCGCAGTGCGTCGGTGACTTCAAAGTGCCGTCTTCCATCGCCGCGCATGGTGACTCATGATGCGTCCACTTACAAGAGGTAACCGACCGGCCGTGGAAGAACCGGCCACGAGCCGTCCGGTCCCGACTCGTTCGCCCAAGGAGCCGTGTGGTGTCCACAACGCAATCCCCGCCGACCGACGGCGGCACAGAGCGCATCAGCCGGCGCGCCCGGGGCGTGCTGCTCGTGCTGTGCGGCGCGGTCTTCCTGGAAGGGATCGACGTGTCGATGATGGGGGTAGCGCTGCCCTCGATCCGCGCGGAGATGGGCATGTCCACCAGCTCGCTGCAGTGGGTGGTGAGCGCCTACGTGCTCGGCTACGGCGGCTTCGTGCTGCTCGGGGGACGGGCCGCGGACCTGTTGGGTCGGCGGCGGATGTTCCTGCTGTGGCTCGGGGTGTTCCTCGTCTTCTCCGGCCTCGGTGGTCTGGCGACCGAGGGATGGGTTCTCATCGTCGCCCGGTTCATGACGGGCGTGAGCGCCGGGTTCATGACACCCGCCGGCCTGTCCATCATCACGACGAGCTTCGCCGAAGGCCCGGCGCGCAACAAGGCCCTCCTGGTCTACGCCGGGACGGCGGCCGCCGGCTTCTCGCTCGGGCTCGTCGTGGGAGGTCTGCTCACCGCGATCGACTGGCGGTGGGTGTTCTTCGCCCCGGTCGTGATGGCGGCCGGGATCCTCGTAGCCGCCATCCGTCTCTTCCCGACGTCGACCCGCCCGCCCGGGCCGGCGCGCTCCTCCGGCGGCTTCGACCTGGCCGGAGCGATCACGGTGACTGGTGCGATGCTCCTCCTCGTCTTCACGGTCGTCAGGGCTCCCGAGGTGAGATGGGGCCCGACGATCGCCACGCTCGCCGGCAGCGGCGCGCTCCTCGCCGCGTTCGTCGCGATCGAGCGGCGGTCGGCCGCGCCGCTGGTGCGCCTCGGCATCCTCCGCTCGGGCTCGCTCGTGCGTGCCAACCTCGGCGCGATGCTGTTCGTAGGCTCGTTCGTCGCGTTCCAGTTCGTCGCCGTCCTCTACCTGCAGGAGCTGCGCGGCTGGTCG
The DNA here is from genome assembly GCA_051001255.1 of Solirubrobacteraceae bacterium. Lineage (GTDB taxonomy): Bacteria > Actinomycetota > Thermoleophilia > Solirubrobacterales > Solirubrobacteraceae > DASQMT01. The sequence goes on along the minus strand of JBPCNM010000421.1, from coordinate 2,772 downwards.
GCGTTGGAGACCGGCCTCGCGCTCCTCGTCGTGGGGGTCGACGCCGTGCTCGCACCGACCCTCACGCCGCGGCTCGTGAGCCGTTTCGGCAACGTGCCGGTGATCCTCGCCGGCATGGTCCTTGCCGCCGCGGCCTACGCGCTGTTCCTGCCGGTCGGCCTCGACTGGACCTACGCGGCGATGTTGCCGACCATGATCCTCCTCGGCCTCGCATTCTCCCTCGCCTACGGGGCGCTCACCATCGCCGCCACGGACGGCATCGCCGAGGAGGAGCAGGGCCTGGCCGGCGGGCTCCTGAACGTGTCGCTCCAGTTCGGCGCCGCGTTCGGCCTCGCGGCGGCGGCCGCCGTCAACGTCGCCGCCACCGGCGCCGACGGGTCGCCCCAGGCGTTGCTCGACGGCTACCACGCGGCGCTCGTCGTGCCGGTCGTCGCGGCCGTCCTCGGCGCGGCCGTCACTGCGTTCGGCCTCCGCAAGCGCTCCGGTCCAGCCGCCGGCGACATGTGTTATACCCATGTCGAGCATGGCCGTCAACGTCCACCACGACCTCCCTCCCGAGGAGCTGGCCTTCCACTGGAAGAGCGGGCGGCTGTGCCTTGACTTCGTGGCCACGGTCGGTGAGCGCTGGCGGCGAGCGTTCGAGCGGCTGCGCGCACCGGAGGATCTCGCTCGCTGGATCGCCGGCACCGGGACGCTCGCGGCCCCGCCTCGGGTGTCGCGCCGGCAGCTCGCGGCAGGGCGTGAGCTGCGCGAGGCGATCAACCGGCTCGCGCGTCCCGGTGTCGACCCCGAGGCCGGCGACCGCGACGAGCTCAACCGCTGGGCCGCTCGCCCTGCGTTCGCGCCGCAGCTCACGTCGGAGGGCAACCTTGCCTGGACCGCCGCGCACCCGATCGAGGCGATGTTCGCGGCAATCGCCCGCGACGCCGTCGACCTCCTGACCGGGCCGCTCGCCGGACGCATCCGGGAGTGTGCCGCCCCGGACTGCGCGTTGCTGTTCGTCGATGCCTCGCGCCCCGGCCGGCGCCGGTGGTGCTCGACCGAGGCGTGCGGCAACCGCACCCGCACCAAGGCCTACCGGCAACGACGAAAGGAGCCGGCCCGGTGAGCTACCGAACCCTAGCCGCCCGCGACGCGTTCTGGCGACCCTCCAACCAGATGGGCGTCATGAACACCGACCTGGCCAAGCAGCTCGCGGCGAGCACCCTCGGTGCGCGCCTCTGGCGACTGGCACCGGGCCAGGCCTCGACGCGTCACCGCCACCGGACCACGACCGAGCTCTACTTCCTGCTCGAGGGCACCGGCCGCCTCCGCATCGACGAGGACGTCCATACGCTCGAGCCGCTGAGCAGCGTCCTCGTCGAACCGGGCGCCGTCCGGCAGCTGTTCAACGACACCGGCGCCGACCAGCTCTGGCTCGCCGTCGGCGCGCCCCTCGAGCCCGCGAACACGCTCGAGATGACGCCCGAGGAACTCGCCTGGCACTACCCCGACGGGCCCAAGGCGCTCCCGCCGGAGATCGCGTAGCGCTTCGGAGCGGCGCAGTCCGCGGCTATCGCGGGGAGAGGACCGGGAGGCCGAGCGTTTGGGCTTCGGTGAGCATGCGCCGGTCGTAGATGATGAGCACTCCGAGTTCCGCGCTGATGCTGGAGGCAGTGGCCAAGTGGATGGCGTCCAGGGAGCGGAGCATTGTGCCGCCGATCTGCATGGCCATCGGGGCGATCGGGTCGATGGCCAGCAGTTGCAAGCCGGCAAGGACGCGCGGCGCCAGCGGCGTGGCGCGGGTGCCAAGGCGTCGGGCGGTCCGGGTCAGTTCGATTGCGGCCAGCAGGCTCGACACGCGACGCGGCCATCGTGCAAGCTCTCCGCGCAGGGCCGCCGTTTCAGCTCCTGAGCAATCAGCTTGACTAGGGCCGAGGAGTCCAGATACGCGACACGCGGACTACCGGTCGCCACGCTCGGGCGCGTCGTCTGGCTGGGATCCGCGCTCGTGCGCCAGCGCGGTCGTCGCCGGGGCAGCAGGGCCAAGGTCCAGCGGCTCGACCTCGAGGAGGTCGCCGTGGGCGTTGCGCACGGTCAGCTCTGCCAGGGAGTGGTGATCGGACGGCGCGGGATGCGAGCGGTGCGTGGCCACGATGGCAGTCTGACGCGCTCGAGCCTCGCGCGATGTAGCCATTGGTCCGACCGGACGACGGATACCTTGGCGAGCGGGAGGCGCTCGTTGCCGGCGACCTCCTGGCTACTCGTCCCGTGAACGTGATGACGCCAGCAGCGCGGCAGGCGGACAGGCGGCCGCGGCGTGCAAATCTCCCCGTATGGGCGCGACGCTCAGCTCACGGCGGGCGCGGTGGTCATCATCTCGATGCCGTGACGTTCGGCGAGGGCCAGAACGTCGGCGAAGCTGGGCGCGCCGTCGGTGGCGAGCGCCCCCGCGGCCCGCATGAAGCGTTCGATCTCGGTCCCCGGGGCGAAGACGACGTACGCGAGCGCTTCGGCGTCTGATTCGTTGCGAACGGTATGCGCGCGGCCGCCGGGGATGTGGACCACGGCGCCGGGCGTGGCGGCGATCCGCTGGACTGCGCCCTCGTCGTCCTCGAGGTAGATCGCGAGCTCGCCGGTGTCGATCGGTAGACCTCCGTCGGCGCGTGGCGAGGCAGCGCCGGCGTGCCGCCGCCGGGCGGAAGCCGGACCTCGACGCCTTCCCGAAACCTCTGCCCGCCGGGCACCGGAGAACCTGGCGATCCTGCTCAGGGAGCCGTTCCGGGCGATGAG
>JBPCNM010000420.1:0-3035 GCA_051001255.1 Solirubrobacteraceae bacterium | reverse complement strand
CGCGGGGCGATGTCGGGTGCGCTGCACCGGGACTGCTCGCGGCCGCGCGTCCTCCATCGGTCCCGATTGCGTCGGCGCCAACCGCATGAACCGCCGCGCCGGCGTGTTCGTTAGGAATGCCATGTCCGCGCTGGCTCATCGCTTGATCGCCTTCGAGAACGTCGTCCATAGGCTGCTGGTCCGTCACAGCATCTCGGCGCTGCGATCGTCGGTGGGGGCGGTCTTCCTGGGATTCGGCGTTCTCAAGTACTTCCCGGGTGTCAGTCCGGCGGAGGATCTTGTCGTCGACGCCACGGGGGTCCTATTCCTCGGGCTGATCGCGCCTGGGGCGGGGCTCGCCGTCGTGGCCACGATGGAGTGCTTCATCGGCATCTGCTTCCTGACCGGCAGCGGCGCGCTGATGCGAGTCGCGATCTGGGTGCTCGCCGCGCAGTTCGTCGGGATCCTCTCTCCGCTGGTGATCGACCCCGCGCGCCTGTTCGCCGGCCCATACAACGCCCCGACGCTCGAGGGCCAATACGTGCTCAAGGACCTGATCATCGTCGCCGCGGGCATGGTCATCGCCGCTGGCACATTCCGCGGCGGCAGGATGGTCCGCGACGAGCCGCAGATTGACCCCGCGAACGATCGCGAGGCGATAGGCGTCGAGCGCAAGCTGGAAGTCGTCCTGAGCGCATCCAGCGGCAGGCGCTCGGTAGAGGACGTCTGCCGCCAGCAGGGCGTCTCCGAGGCCGTCTTCTACGAGTGGCGCGACGGCGCGCGTCGCTGACCCTATGTCAGGCGGGCACCGCGCGTGGGGCGCGGGTGGGGCTTGCGACCTGTTCGGACAGGTTGGCCAGGAACAGGGTCTTGTCGATGCGGCCCTGGAAGATGGGGACGCCCATCTCCATGCACTTCTCGATGACCTCGCGACGCTCGAGGCCCGCCTCCCGTGCGAGCTCCGTGGGCGTGAGATGGATTGCCATCGGACTCCGACCTCCCGTGCTATTTGTCACGTTCACAGGACCGTAGCGGAGCCGGCGGACGGGCTCAACCGGTTCTCCTCGCTGCGAGCCGAGCATTCGCCGAGGCCCGCCCATCACACCGGATTCGGGATGTCGACCCACACGTGGTCGATGCCGAATCGCTCGGCCAGCCGGTCGCCCAGCCGGCGGACGCCGAACGTCTCGGTGGCGTAGTGGCCGGCGGCGACGAAGTGGATCCCGGCCTCGCGGGCGTCTGCCATCACGTTCTCCTTCGGCTCGCCGGTCAGGAACGCGTCGTAGCCCTCGGCGACGGCCCGCTCGAGCCGGCTCGCGGCGCCGCCGGACACGATGGCGAGCCGCCGGATCTCCGGCGGGCCGGCGTCGAACACGAGCGGCTCGCGGCCGGTGATCGCCGCCACGCGCGCGAACAGCTCGGGCGCTGGAACCGGCTGCGCGAACACCGCGCCGCGCCCGATGCCGGCGAACGCGACGTGCTCGGAAACGCCCAAAGCCGTCGCCAGCAGGGCATTGTTGCCCACGTCCGGGTGCGCGTCGAGCGGCAGGTGGTACGCGGCGAGTGCGATGTCGTGCTTGAACAGCGGTCGCAGCCGCTCGGCGAGCAGCGGCGTGAGGCCGACCGGGCTGAAGCTCCAGAACAGGCCGTGGTGCACCAGCACGAGCTGCGCCTCCTCGGCTACGGCGCGTTCGAAGAGGGCACGCTGGGCGGTGACGCCCGTGACCACGCGCTTGATCTCGCCCGCACCGGGTACCTGAAGACCACTGGGTCCGCGGTCGTCGAACGCGGCGGGGTCCAGCAGGTCATCGAGGAAACCGATCAGCTCGCGCGTGTCAACCATTCTTTGCCCTCGTGCGTTTGGGATGGAGAGGCGTGTAGGGACTCTGTCAAGGCGAGGCTGAAGTGACCGTGGAGGCTAGGGAGATGTCGAGCGCTGCAGTGCCCGAGCGCGTCGGCGGCACGACCGGACCGACCGATCACCGGTTGGTGAGCGCCGTGCGGCGTGGAGACGACCGCGCCTTCGAGCTGCTCTACTCCCGCTACCAGCGCCGGATCGCAGCCTACGTGGGCGGCATGGTCAAGGACCGCGGCCGCGCCGAGGACATCACGCAGGAGGTGTTCGTCTCCGCCTTGCGCCGCATGCGCCAGACCGAGCGGCCGATCGCCTTCAAGCCCTGGATCTACGAGATCGCCCGGAACGCGTGCATCGACGCCTACCGGCGCGGGCGCCGCGCCCAGGAGGTCTCCCTCGACGACGCCGACGACCGGCTCTCGCCCTCCGACCGCGGTCGGCTCGTCGCCACCGCGCCCGGCCCTGACGCGGCGCTCGCCGCCAAGCAGGACCTCGACCATCTGCGTGGCGCGTTCGGCGGGCTGTCGGAGAGCCAGCACCAGATCCTCGTCATGCGCGAGCTCGAGGGGCGGAGCTACGAGGAGATCGGCGACCGGACGGGCATGAGCCGGCCTGCCGCCGAGAGCACGCTGTTCCGCGCGCGCAAGCGACTGGGCGAGGAGTACGACGAGCTGGCCTCGGGCGCCCGCTGCCTGCGCATCGAGGCGATCATCGCCGACGGAGCGCGGGTGGGGGTCCGCGACCGGCGCAAGCTCTCCGGCCACCTGGCGCACTGCCGGTCCTGCCGGCGCGCCGCTGCGTTCGCCGGGCTCGACGTCGCCGTCCCGGCGCGGCGCCGCCTGGCCGAGAAGATCCCGGCCTGGCTGCCGCTGCCCGCGTTCCTGCGGCTCCGGCGCGGCGACGACCCCCTCTCGGTCGCCGGCAGTGGCTGGATGGCGCACGTGCCGAGCCTCGCCGAGCCGCTGAGCACCGGCTGGAGCAAGGCCGCGGCCGGCCTCGCCGCGCTGCTCGTGGCCGGCGCCGGGGTCGGGGTCACCACCTCGACCGGCGGTGACGAGCGCGGCACCGGCTTCCGGCCCCCGGTCGAGCAGACCTCCGGTGCCGCCGGCTCCGGCGCGGCGCCGAGGCCCGCGATGACAGGCGCCGCGGCCGGCCGGGCGCCGGCGGCCGAGAGCGGCACGACCGCGACGAAGCAGCGCGC
>JBPCNM010000419.1:0-4373 GCA_051001255.1 Solirubrobacteraceae bacterium | reverse complement strand
AGGTCGGAGGCCAGCGCCGCCAGACGCCCGCGCGCGGGCGCGCGGGCGCACGAGCGCAAGTCGGCCAGCTCGGCGTCCATGCCCCAGCGCGCCGCCGACCAGCGGTTCTCCTCCAGCCGCCAGGTGTCGGCGCTCTGCAGCGGCTCGCCGGCGTCATGGCGCGCCGCCAGCCAGCCCGCGAGCGCGTGCACCAGCGCGGCGACGGCCGCCGCGTCCTCCACGGTCGCCTGGGCGTCGGGGACGCGCATCTCGAGCGTCCCGAAGGCCGGGTGCGGGCGCAGCTCCCACCACCAGCGCCGGGGCTCCGGCACCGCCCCCGACGCAGCGCCCCACGCGAGCGCCTCCGCGAACGCCTCCCAGGAGCCGATCGCGGGCGGGATTCCCTGGCGCGGCAGCTGCTCGCCGATCTTGGGGCGGATCGAGGCCAAGCCGGTGTCGCGTCCGGCGTGAAACGGCGCGTTCGCGGCCAGCGCGGCCACCAGCGGCAGCCACGGCCGCAACCCGTTGTAGACCGCCAGCGAGCGGTCCGCGCCGCCCACGGCGACGTGGACCTGCAGGGCGCACACGAGTTGGCTGCGCGCGATGTCCCCGTACTCGTCCTCGGTCAAGGCATAGCGGTCGCCCGGGTTGATCTCCCCCAGCGGCGCGGCGAACGGATGCACCCCCGCGGCGGCGAGCCGCCCGACCGGGGCCGCGGCGGCGGCGAGGTCGCGCCGGGCGCGCGCCAGCGCGGCGATCGCCTCCGGCACGCTCCGAGCGGGCGGGAGGGTCAGCTCGAGCTGCGCGGCCGGCATCTCAAGCTTGAAGCGCTCGTCCGCGGCTGCCTCGACCACCTCCTTGGCGCGCGGGAGCAGGTCCAGCGTCTCGGGGTGGAGCAGCATCAGCTCCTCCTCGAGCCCGAGCGTCAGCGGCTCCGGCGCGTCGAACGCGGCGCGCAGATCGGCGGCGGTGAGAGTCGGCTCGGAGGTCATCGGGTACAGCGCCGGAGGTGCGGATCGCAAGACTGCCAGGGGTCTTTCGTCCCCGCAGCGATACGTGGCTACTCGCCACGGTGATGCGGCGCCAGCCGCAGCTGCGCGGCGGTGCGGTGCTCGACGTGTGTACCGGCTCCGGGGCGATCGCGATCGCGGCCGCCCTGGCCGGGGCCAGATCGGTGACCGCGGTCGACGTGTCCGCGCGCTCCGTGCTGGCCGCGCGGCTCAACGCGCGCCTGAACGGCGTCGCGGTGGAGGCCGTGCGCGGGAGCCTGCTCGACGCGGTGCCCGGCCGCCGCTTCGACGTGATCGTCTCCAACCCGCCGTACCTGCCCTCCTCCGACTACGAGATCCCCGCTCGCGGGCCCGCTCGTCACACGGAGGCCGGAACCACGGGGCGGGTCCTGCTCGACCGCCTGATCGACGCTGCCCCAGCGCATCTCGCGCCAGGCGGGGTGCTTCTCGTCACGCACTCCGGCGTCAACGGCGAGGCCACGACGCTCGAGCGCATGCGCGCCGCCGGCTTGGAGCCGGCCGTCGCCGAGCGCCGGCACGGTGCGCTCGGCCCGCTGCTCGCCGCGCGGGCGCCGCAGCTCGAGGCCAAGGGCCTGCTCGCGCCCGGCGAGCGCAGCGAGGAGATCCTCGTGGTGGCGGGCGCCGCCTGACCGCCGCGTCCGGCGAGATGCGGAGGCGGACTCTCGTGGGATTCGACGGTCGGCGGTTCGAGCAGTTGCTGCTCGGCGGCCACTCGCAGGGCTCGATGATCAGCATCATCGAGGCGGCTAGCTACGGCGACGTCGACGGGGTGCTCGTCACCGGCTCCGCTTGACCCGGCGTTCCGCGACCGCGGCCTCGATGTCGGCTATCTAACGACCCGGCCGGGAACGCGGGGGCCGGCCTTCTACCCGCGCGGCCCGCGGCTCGCGCCCTGGCGGTGCGGCACGCTGCGCGACGTCGGCCGCGACGAGCGCTGCGCCGTTTCGACGCGCTTGTGCTCGAGCGACTGCTGGAGCTTCTCGGGCAGCGTCGGGCGAGGCTGCGGCTTCCTGTCGCGCTTTGCCATACGCCTCATCTTGACACGAAGGCGCGCCGGCTGGGCGCGCCCGTGACCACGACGCTGCTGCTCGACAACTCGGCGTGGGTGCGGGTCGCCGACCCCGCAGTCCCCGACGAGCGAGTCACCGAGTTCGCCCGCCGAGGCCCTCGAGGGCGGACACATCGTCACGTGCCTGCCGAGGTCTGCCGGTGCGCAGCACGCTTCCTAGCGACGAGTCGAGGCTGATCGCCCGGTTCTGGCGCCGCGCGCTGTCGCCGGAGCAACCACACCCGGTGCAGCGCGGCGCCTTGCCTTCTTCGTGTGCTCTCCACTGGCCCTGAATCGCTACTTGATGAAGAGGATCTCCGAGTACTTCGGCAGTGGCCAGAGCGAGTCGGGCACGACCCGCTCGAGCTGGTCGGCGGTCTCGCGCACGGCGCCCATCGCCGGCACGACCGTGTGCTGGACGTAGGAGGCCTTGGCGAGCACGTCGTCCAGGCTCGGGTGGCTGGTGTTCGCGTGCTCGAGCGCGCCGATGCGCTCGACGAACGTGTCGACCAGCCCGTCCACCTCCGCGCGGATCGCGGCCACGCCGGCGGACTCGCCCGCCGCGGCCAGCATGCCGAGGTAGCGGATCGCCGCCGGAAGGAGCATCGTCTTGGCCATCGAGAACGTCGTCTCCGCCTCGATGTTGAGCTTCGCGACGTACTGCTCGACGAAGACCTCGTAGCGGGACTCGAGCTCGCGCTCGGACAGCACGTCGTAGGCGCTCATGACCTCGACCGAGGACTCCGCGATCAGCGCCGGCAGCGCGTCCGGCGTCTGCGGCAGGTTCGCCAGGCCGCGTGACGCCGCCTCCGCGTGCCACTCGTCGGTGTAGTTGTCGCCGTTGAAGACGATCCGCTTGTGCCGGGAGTAGCCCTCCTTGACGACCGCGAGCACGGCCTCGGCCAGCTCGGCGCCGCCCGAGAGCTGCGCCTCCAGGGCTTCCGACAGCTTGTCGATCGCCTGGGCGGCGATCGTGTTGAGCACCGTGTTGGGAAGGCCGGGCGACATCGACGAGCCGAGCGCGCGGAACTCGAACTTGTTGCCGGTGAACGCGAACGGCGAGGTCCGGTTGCGGTCGCCGCCGTGCATCGGCAGGTGCGGCAGCACGCTGGCGCCGAGCTTGAGGTAGCTCGACGGCGTGGCCGCGTCGCCCGAGCCGCTCTCGATCGCGTCGTAGACCTTCTGCAGCTCGGCGCCCAGGAAGATCGAGATGATCGCCGGCGGCGCCTCGTTGGCGCCCAGGCGATGGTCCTGGCCGGGCGAGGCGATCGACGCGCGCAGCAGCTCCTGGTGGGCGTCGACCGCGGAGAGGACCGCGGTGCAGAAGAACAGGAACTGCAGGTTCTCGTGCGGCGTGTCGCCCGGCTCGAGCAGGTTGACGCCCGTGTCGGTCCCGAACGACCAGTTGTTGTGCTTGCCCGAGCCGTTGACGCCCGCGAACGGCTTCTCGTGCAGCAGGCAGACGAGGCCGTAGCGGCGCGCGACGTTCTGCAGGATCTGCATGCAGAGCTGCTGGTGGTCTGAGCCCACGTTGGAGTTCTCGAACACCGGGGCGAACTCGTACTGGCCGGGCGCGACCTCGTTGTGGCGGGTCTTGATCGGGATGCCGAGCCGCCCCATCTCCATCTCGGCCTCGAGCATGAACGCCAGCACGCGCTCGGGGATCGAGCCGAAGTAGTGGTCGTCGAGCTCGTGGCCCTTGGCCGGCTTGGCGCCGAACAGCGTGCGGCCCGTGGTCACCAGGTCGGGCCGCTCGAAGTAGAAGTTCTCGTCGATCAGGAAGTACTCCTGCTCGGGCCCGATCGTGGTGAAGATCCGCGCGGCGTCCTGGTTGCCGAGCAGCTTCACCGCCCGCAGCGCCGAGCGCGACAGCGCGTCCATCGAGCGCAGCAGCGGGATCTTGTGGTCGAGCGCCTCGCCGGTCCACGACGCGAACGCGGTCGGGATGCACAGCAGCGCGCCGTTCGGGTTCTCGAGGATGAACGCGGGCGAGGAAGGGTCCCAGGCGGTGTAGCCGCGCGCCTCGAACGTGGCCCGGATGCCGCCCGTCGGGAACGAGGAGGCGTCCGGCTCGCCCTGGATCAGCTCCTTGCCCGAGAACTCGGCCAGGGCGTTGCCGTCCCCGGTCGGGTTGTAGAACGAGTCGTGCTTCTCGGCGGTCGAGCCGGTGAGCGGCTGGAACCAGTGGGTGAAGTGCGTGCAGCCGCGCTCCATCGCCCACTCCTTCATCGCGGCGGCGACGGCGTCGGCGAGCCCGGGATCCAGCGCGAGCCCGCTGTCGAGCGTCTCCTGCAGGCGCTTGTAGGCGGCGCTGG